>JAMOUL010000094.1 GCA_027062035.1 Candidatus Aminicenantota bacterium
TTGAGCTGGAGTTCTTTGAACAGGGAGTGGCTGCTGGGAATCTTCCTTACTATATTTCCTCTTCT
The DNA here is from genome assembly GCA_027062035.1 of Candidatus Aminicenantota bacterium. GTDB lineage: Bacteria > Acidobacteriota > Aminicenantia > S016-38 > S016-38 > S016-38. The sequence continues at coordinate 66 of JAMOUL010000094.1, forward strand.
ATAATCCGTAAATTTCTGGAATTCCGGGACAGATTCAAAGCCGGCTGTTTTCTTTTGCAACGGGAAGTTGCCATCAGATTTCTTTCCACCAGGGGAAGACAGGTAACTCCCCTTGCACTGCTTCTTCAAAATTATTACGAGGGCACCCTGAAATTCAATATTCCTCCAGGGGCCTTTTCGCCTCCACCAAAGGTAGAATCATCCTTCATTGTTTTTAAAAGGCGAACTTCCCCGCTCTTTGACGTTCCCCTTGATAAATTTGAAAAATTCCTGAGAGTTGCATTTTCAAACAGACGTAAAACCCTGTTCAACAATCTCAGAAACGTTTATGACGAAAACATGTTAAATTTTCCCCGGAAACTCAGGGTTGAAGAAATGGAACTTGGTGAATTTGTAAGGATATTTAGTGATATAATGGTAAATAATGAGGAAAAGAGCTGAATTTCTTTTCATTTTTTTACTGGTAATCGTTGTTTTTCTTTCGGGCAGTCTTTTAAGTTTTTCTCCTGACCAATTAACATCACTGGAAGGAAATATCTTTGGAACCCTTGGAATAAAAACAGCAAATCTTCTACTCCAGATATTTGGATATGCTTCCATTGCCCTGATAGTATTTCTTGCTCTATGGATGAGCTTTGTATGGAGGGAAGAGAAACTCTGGACAATCCAGAGAATCGTTTCCGCTTTCCTTTTTACCGCTTCGTTTTCCATATTCTTTCAGGTGTTTTTTAAAGGCGGTGTATACGAACCCGGTGGCACTGTAGGGGAAGTCTTCAGGCAGGGGCTATCATCCACCCTGGGCGCACCAGGGCTGGTTCTTCTGTCCTTTCTCTTACTTATCCTTTCCCTTTATTCCTTTTCCAATTTCTCCCTTAGAAGAAGCGTGGAATATCTTAAAAGAATCTTTGACTTTCTGTTTTCCACAGTGGAATTCAGGGTAAAGGTAAGGGAGATAAAAAGTAAACCCCGTCCATTAAGGGAAACAAAACCTGCGAAAGAAAAACAAGTGAGAAAGCCAGTGGAACCGACCCTCTTTCCTGCAGAACCAATAAAGGAAATCCCCATTGAGTTCCTGAAGGCTCCTACCAGAGAATTTCAGGCTACAGAAGAGGAAATAAAAAGAAACAGTGAAACCATAGAAAGGAAATTAATGGAATTCGGAATAAAGGGTAAGGTTGTTAGGGCAAACACAGGACCGGTAATCACTGTTTACGAGTTTTTGCCAGAGCCAGGGGTAAGGGTATCCTTTGTGGTTAACCTATTCGATGATCTCGCACTTGCATTAGGAGTGGAGGCAGTAAGAATAGCCCGCATCCCTGGAAAAACCACTATAGGCATAGAGGTTCCCAACCGGAGAAGAACTACCATATATCTCAGGGAGATTCTGGAGTCGGAAAAATTCAGGTTCTCCCCCTCCCCTCTGACCCTCGCTATAGGAAAAAATGTGGACGGTTCCCCATTTGTGGTGGACCTTCGTCCATTCCCCCACCTTCTTATAGGCGGAGCCACAGGAATGGGCAAAAGCGTTGCCATGAACTCCATGATTCTTTCCCTTATGTTTAAATCATCTCCTGATGAAGTCAAATTTATCCTTATAGATCCCAAAAGGGTGGAATTTTCCCTTTATGACGGAATTCCTTATCTTCTTACCCCTGTTATTACAGACCCGGACAAGGCTATAAAAGCCCTGGAGTGGGCGGTACGTGAAATGGATAGAAGGCTTAAAATCTTCTCTGAGCACAGGGTAAGAAATCTGGGACAGTACAGAAAAATGGTCTCCACCCTCAAAAACAAAGAAGGAGTGGAAGACCTACCATATATTGTCATTTTCATAGATGAGCTTTCGAATCTCATGTTAACGGCTCCAAAGGAAATAGAATTTTACCTTACCCGTCTCTCTCAGGAAGCCAGAGCTCCTGGCATTCACCTTATATTCGCAACCCAGAGACCCTCCACTGATGTTATAACCGGAACCATAAAAAATAATTTTCCTGCAAGGCTTGCGCTGGGGGTTCCTTCCCGTCACGACTCAAGAACCATTCTCGGAAGTGAAGGAGCGGAAAAACTTTTAAACAGTGGTGATATGCTTTTTAAGTCTCCAAGTACATCCATTCTTAGAAGGGTTCACGGCGCATATGTCAGTGAAGAAGAAGTGGAAAGGGTTGTTGAATTCCTGAAGATGAGTTCAGCTCCACAGTACAGGGACATCTTCTCCGAATTAAAAAGAAAAAGAAAGGGAATATATGGTCCCATAGGAGGCGAAGACATTTACAGAAAGGCTCTAAAACTTGTTCTTACCACAGGAAACACTTCGGCTACATTCCTTCAGAGAAGGCTTAAAATAGGGTTCCCCAGGGCTTCAAGGCTACTCGACCAGATGGAAGAAGAGGGCATTCTCTCTCCAATGGATGAAAACAAAAAGAGAAAAATTCTGGTGGATCCAATGGAACTCCTTAAATCAATAGAGGAGGAAGAAGAATGAGAAAGGCTCTGAGTTTACTTTTTCTAAGCTTATTTCTCATTTCTCAAGCGGAGGATAAGTTTCCATTCCATTATCTTTTGTGGGAAAAACAAACGGAGTTTAGAAAAAGCGGAGCTTCTTTTTCTACCATTCATCAGATAATAAAGATCAATTCCCTCGAAGGAGCCCGACGCTTTTCTGTCCTGAGTCTCTCCTACGACCCTGCAACAACAGGGGTTAAATTTATACATGTAAAAATCAAAAAGAAAAACGGTGAAATTAAAAATATAAATTTAAAGAGCATAAAAGACCTTCCCATGCCAGCACGTCTGATCTTCTGGAACCAGCGACACAAGGTTATAAACCTGAGGAATCTTTCTCCCGGGGATATCATTGACTTCAAATATAAAACATGGGGTTTTAAAATTGCCTATCTTGAAAATTCACAGGAAGAAAGGGAAATAGTTCCTCCTTTGAGAGGGCATTTTTACGATATAGTATATTTTTCCAGTTATTATCCGATCAGGCTGAAAAGGTACATATTGAAAGGTCCTGCCAGTGTTCAGCTTTCATATGAGGTTTTTAACGGAAATCTCAGAGTTGCAAAGAAGATAAATGGGAAATATGCATTTTATGTATGGGAAAAACCCAATATCACTCCCCTGAAAAAGGAACCACTTATGCCCTCCTTTTCCGATGTAGCAGAAAAACTGATTGTTTCTTCCCTTCATGACTGGCGGGTAAAATCCAGATGGTTTTTCAATGTATCCGAACCTTCACTGCGACCTGATGGGAACCTTAGAAAGCTGGTGAGAAAACTCATTAAGGGCACCAAAAACAGGGAAAAAATGATATTTATACTCACCCACTGGGTAGCTCAGAACATCCGATATCTGGGTTTGTGGCTGGGACCGGAGGAAGGTTACACTCCGAATCCTGCTCCATTCACATTGTGGGCAAGAGCTGGCGTTTGTAAAGACAAGGCAGCCCTTCTTACTTCCATGTTAAGGGTTGCAGGATTTCCAGCCTTTCAGGTAATGACAGAAGCCGGCTCAAGGGTGGAAAATATTGTCGCGGATCAGTTTAACCATTCTGTCACAGCCATAAAAACGGAAAACGGTTTTCGTCTACTTGACCCAACCTGGGCACCTCACAGCAGGGAACTATGGTCATCAATGGAACAACTTCAGGACTATCTGGTAGGAACTCCCAACGGAGAAGTACTGATGAGAACCCCACCCTTTCCGGCCGAAAGGAACTACATGAGGATAAAACTGAAGGGAAAAATTTCAGGAAACTCTCTTATTGGGGTCCTTTTGATAAATACGGATAACCACTATGATACGAGGTTTAGAAGAAGGATAAACAGAGTTCCTTCTTTAAAAAACAACTCAGTATTTTATGAGCTTGCCTATGATATTTCTCCTTTTACTCGTATAAAGAGTATAAAACGAATTAACACCCTGGATTTTGAAAAGCCCCTTTATGCAAGAATAAAGTTTGAAGCTCCTTATTATGTGAAGAATGAGTATTTTTTCCCACCCCTTTCTTCCTTTCCTCCAACGATTTTTAACGAATTTTTAAAGGTAAAACCCTATAAAAAAAGAAATTTTTATCTGAAATTATCAAATACAAGGGATATTACAATGGAAGAGGAAATCAGCATACCCAGAGGAACCATTGTAGAAAAAATTCCTGACAAAATTGTAAAAACCAGCCGTGATGCTGATTTAAAAATAGAATTCTGGACCTCCGGAAGAAAAATAGGAGCAAGATACAGACTTATAATCAAAAATAAACTCATTAAAGACCTTTCAGGTTTCAATAAACTATTAAAGGCACTGCAAAGGGCCAGAAGAAGCTTTTTCATTCTAAAAAAAGGGAGGTAAGTAATGTATACAAGAAAAATTGCGTTGATACTGACATTTACCCTTTGTCTCCTATCAGCCGATGCAATAGTTCGCAAGGAAATTCATACCTACAAAAAAACAGAAAACGGCTATATACTGGAATTTACCAGAACCATGAAGAGACTGAGCGAATTTTCAAGGACATACTGGGCAGATCCAAGGATCCTGGTGGAAAAGGGTCAGGTTTTCAAGATAAAAGCTGCCTACACTGTAAATTCCCGGGGGCAAAAAATAGATGTTCCTGCCACAGGTATTCATACTTTAACCCCGGCAGGGTTACAAAAATACCCCTATTTCTCTTTTTTAATGGAAAAGACCATAAACTTCCTCGGGATAGATCTACCCTCCGAATCCACTCTGTCCTACACGCTTTCTGTAGAAGGCGAACCTGTGGACGAAACCTTCCACCTGGGAGAACCTGCCTTTTCAAAGGAAAAAACATGGAAATTCTTCAATTTTAAAGGGGTATTCTTCGATGCCCCGGGAGAGAATCCCGAGATAAATAACGTTCAAATAGGAGAAAACAAGGGTATCCAGGTAAGATTCAAGGATATCCCACCATATCCCTACGAACCCCACCAACTTCCATCTGAAGTTTTTATCGTCTCCACAAGGAATGGATGGAAAGAGCTTGGAAGTGAACTCAATGCAATTTTTGCCCAGGAAGAAGGATTAAGCGACAAAAGCCTGTCGCTTATCACAGGAAAGGATGCCTATTCCATTTTAACCAGCGTTAAACAGCTGATTTCAAGGGTGAAAATACCCATTAAATATTCAATATTTAAAGCAAGAAGCGGAGAAGAAGCCTTTGCTACCAGATATGCCAGTCAGGCTGAGATGGCCCTGATTCTTATGGATATATATACTGCCAGGGGCTACAAAGCTCTACCATTTCTAATTGCCTCTACAGATAGGTTTAGCGAAAGGGTCCCTGCTGTCAGTCAATTCGAAGATGCAGGAGTTTATCTACCGGACCTGGAACTGTACATTACTTCTGATTTAATCCCAAGAAAAACTTTTAATAATAAGGTTTTGTATGTTCTTCTCCCCTCCCCGCATTTCATGCGATTTCCGGTTATGAAAACTTCAGATAAACAAGTTAACATTATTGTTAAAATAACAGAACAAAAAATTCAGGGAGAAATTTCCGCAAGGGGTAATTTCCTTCTATTCGGAGACGCTTCTTCGCTGGCCAGAAAAATCCTGAGCAAAGCTGGATTGTCTGCAAAGATTACCTTTGCTAATCTGACCGGGCAGAAACTCACTTTTTCAGGAGAACTTGTCAGGACCGGTGACACCATCAAAATACGTCCTGACCTTAAACTTCTTCCAGAAGATGCGGGCACCTTCGCACTCCCCAGAATAACTCCCATTGATTTGAAAGAGCCCTTTGATGTAAACCTTAAAATAATCCTGAGCACACAGGGGAACATCATTTACATACCCCCTGACTTTACAATAACCAACTCCACAGGAAAATTTGTTGTTAAATCTACAAAAACAGGAAACGGAGCAGAAATTACTTACAGGGTTTCGGTAAATAAAGGGGTTATCTCGCCTGAAGAAGCTGAAAACCTGAAGAATATCTGGGCTGCCTCAAGGGATAAAGGTACAACCTACATCATATATCTTTCAAAATAATGGTTTCTTCCCTTGAAGGCCCTGTGGATATAAGCCATACATCTATTTCAAGGAAGTCCTTGATGAAGTTTATATAGTCCTTTGCCTCAACAGGAAGGTCCTTTATGTCGCTTACTCCCCTGGTGCTCTTTTTCCAGCCCTTAAAGGTTCTATATACCGGCTCCACCTCTTCCAGTATGTAAGGGTCAGGAAGATAGGATTCCATTATAGAGCCCCTGTGCTTATACTGTACTGCCACCTTAATTTCATCCAGCTCATCAAGCACATCCAGTTTCATAAGGGCAAGAGCTGATATTCCATTAACTGTGGCTGAGTATTTCAGGGCAAAAAGGTCGAGCCATCCGCATCTTCGAGGCCTTCCCGTGGTTGCTCCAAACTCCCCTCCCTTACCTCTTATAAACTCCTGTAAACTACCCCTGATCTCTGTTGGAAAGGGACCGGCACCAACCCTTGTGGTGTAAAGCTTTGTAATACCAAGGACTTCATCTATGAACCTCGGGGATACTCCTGCACCGCTGCTTACACCTGCAGCGGATGAGTTGGAGGAGGTTACATAGGGATAAGTACCAAAATCTATATCAAGAAGCGTTCCCTGGGCTCCTTCAAAAAGTATGTTTTTACCTTCTTTTATAAAGAAATTTATGTAATGAACACTATCCACGCTTAAAGGTAATATATATTCCCCATACTCAAGTAGCTGGTCCAGTAATTCTTCCCTTTCAACCTCAAAATCCATGTATTTCTCTGAAAATAGAACTTCAAGTTTTTCTTTTAGAATCTCCTTCCTCTCAAGATCTCCAACCCTTATACCCCTTCTTCCATATTTATCCTCGTATGCGGGTCCAATTCCCTTTCCAGTGGTGCCTATCTTTCTACCCTTTCTCCTCTCTTCTGAGATTCTCTCTGCTTCTCTGTGTATCGGGAGTACTATATGGGCATTACGACTTATTTTAAGGTATCTTCTGACATCGATTCCGTTTTCCTCCAGAGCCTTTATCTCCTCCAGAAGGGTTGGAGGATGTATAACAACCCCATTTCCGATAAGAGAGGGTATACCCCTTATGATGCCAGAAGGTATTGTATGAAGGATTATCTTCTTTTCTCCTGTTATAACAGTGTGTCCTGCATTTTCACCGCCCTGGAACCTGACCACCAGATGAAACTTTTTTGATAGAATATCTATTACCTTTCCTTTACCTTCGTCTCCCCACTGGGCACCAATTACTACAAGATTCATGTTCAGAATTCTACCAGAATAACTTTTTTCCTTCAATCCGATTTGCTAAAATATCCAGAAGGAGGAATCATGAAATTCGCCACCAAAGCTATTCACGTTGGGGAATTAAATATAGATGGTATAAGGCCTGTAATAAATCCCATTTTTCAGACAACCAATTATATTATGGACGATGAGGCCTACGAAAAACTGGTCCAGGGAAAAAGCCGGGAAGCATGGATATACACCCGACTTAACAATCCAACAAGGAGAGCTGTAGAGGAAAAGCTCGCCTCACTTGAGCAAGGGGAAGATGCTGTACTTTTTTCCTCCGGAATAGGAGCTGTGGCTGCTACACTGCTTACCTTCCTTTCTCCATCGGATCATGTGGTATCCTCCAAGGACCTTTATGGGGGAAGCTTTCGCCTTCTTATGGAGCTAAAGGAAAAATTAAACATAGGGGTCAGCTTTGCCAATCCCATGGAACCTGAGGGGATAATAGATTCAGCCACTCCACGCACAAAGGTGTTTTTCTTTGAATCCCTTTCCAATCCCCTGCTCAAGCCCTTTCTTATTGAAGGTGTGGTGGACTTCGCAAGAAGAAGAGGGATAAAAATAGTGGTGGATAACACATTCCTTTCCCCTTACAACTACAATCCTCTAAAGAATGGGGCGGATATCGTCGTACATTCTATTACAAAGTACATAGGAGGACATTCCGACCTTATAGCAGGAGCAGCCATAGGCAGCAAGGAGGATATAGAAAAAATATGGCACACCATGATCACCCTGGGGGCATCTCCGGATCCCATCCAGTGCTTTCTTATAGAAAGGAGCATAAAGACCCTTGCTGTCAGGATGGAAAAGCACAATAAGAATGCCCAGAGGATAGCGAGGTTCCTGTCAAAACATTCCAAGGTGGAACGGGTAATTCATCCCTCCCTCGAAACATATTACGAATACGAATATGCGAAGAAGAACTTTAAAGGCGGAGGAGGAATGGTAACCTTTAAAATAAAGGGTAACGATCAGGACGGAATAAGATTCATGAGAAACCTCCAGATCATAAAGGAAGCTGCATCACTTGGAGGGGTGGAATCCCTTGTCTCCATGCCCTTCAATACATCCCATACCTCCTTATCCAAAGAAGATAGGCTTCTGGTAGGTATTGAGGAAGGAACAATAAGGCTTTCGGTAGGTATAGAGGACGCTGAAGACCTTATTAATGACCTTGATTCGGCTCTTCGCGCTTTATAACTACGATAACCTTTTCTCCTTTTTTCTTAACGAAAAGCCTCTGCTTTGCAAAGGGTTCCAGGGCATCTCTATGGGTTTCCAGCCAGGAAACTTCCAGCTTTAATCTATCTCTTTTTTTCTCAAGAAGGATAATTTCCCTTTTTACCTCTTTTATTTTCTTATTCATTCTAAGGATTCCCCGAATTCCATTGGGACCGAAAAGCGTGGGAATGATTATTATGAGCGCCCCCAGAAGAATCAAAAAGGTCTTGAGAGGGGATTTCATTTTCCAGCCCTCGAAAGGTATTCTCTAACCAATTTTTCTGCCAGGGGTCTTTTCTCAATTGCTTTATGAAAGGTATTATCATTCCGAAGTATAACCTTAACCCCCTCTTCCAATCCCCAGAGGATGTTCACAAGCTCGTATTTCAGTTCAAATTTAATGTCCGGTTCTGACTCCTTGAGCTCCCTGGTGGTGTATTTTATTCCGTTTTTCCTGGCAAACTCCAGAAAATCTTTCACAATGGCTTTATAAATAACTATGTTTTCCGGCCTGCTCGACCTGATTAAGGGGAGATAGTCTCTGGAAACCTTTCTTTTCCCCCTGGAAAAGGAATTGGCCCACCTGAAGAAAAGCCCCTTCCCCCTCATTCGGGCTGCAAGTTCCTTAAGCAGCTGGGGTTTTACCCTTATATCAGGAGTAATCCCACCGGGCGAATTTTCATAATCCGGCGAATTTATCCCCCAGAAATAAAGAATCCAGTTGCTAAAGGGTTTTTGAATACATTTGCCGCTTGGCGTGTAGTACTTAGCAGTTGTAAGAGCAAGAGCAGTGTCCTCAGATAGGGGATAAAGTGTCTGAACAAGCCCCTTTCCAAAGGTTTTAGTCCCAACAATTATGGCCCTTTTATGATCCTGAAGAGCTCCAGCCACGATTTCAGAAGCAGATGCCGAATAATGGTTCACAAGGATGGCTACCGGCAAATATTCAAACTGCCCCCTTTTCTTTGCCCTGTATTCGGCGAAGGATTCAGGGGTTCTCCCCCTGGTTGTCACTATTACCTGTGGAGGAAATAGAAACTCATCGCAGATCTCCACCGCTGACTTAAGTGCGCCTCCTCCGTTGCTCCTCAGGTCGAGGATAAGGTATTTCATTCCCTGCCTTTTTAACTTCTCAAGTGAAGTCCGGATCTCTTCATCGCTTTTTATAGCAAAACTATTGAGGGCTATATACCCGATGTCATCATTGAATATAAACGAATATCGGACACTATTCAGCGGGATTTCTGCCCTTTCTATTATAAATTCAAGGGGCTTGGAATATCCTTCCCTCTCCACCTCAATTTTAACCTTTGTTCCCTTTGGCCCCCTCAGAACCTTAACTGCTTCTGTAGCTGTATATCCAAGAATGGATTTACCATCCACCTTAACTATTGCATCACCCACAAGAAGTCCTGCCTTTTCAGCTGGAGTACCCTTCAAAACCTGCATGACAGTTATCTTTCCGTTTATCGAAGTAATGCTAATGCCCAGACCGTAAAATTTGCCTCCCTGGTCCTCGCGAAGGGTTCTTAAAGTAACAGGGTCAAGAAACCTCGAGTGGGGATCCAAGCCCGCTGTCATTCCCTCCACTGCACCATACAATAGATCCTTTGATGGTTTCTCATATGAAAACTGGGTTAGATAAGCATAGGCCTTAAACAACCGTTCAAGCTGAAATTTGAAGGCATCCACAGCTCCAAGGGTTAAAACAACTACCAGAGCTATGAGAAAAATTTTAGCCTTTTTCAACATTGACTCCTTTTAAAAACGCAATTATGGCCTTCATATAGTACGGTAAATCCGCAGGATGCCTGGATGTTATCAAATTTCCATCCTTTACAACCTGGGCATCTATAAATTCAGCGCCGGAATTTATAAGATCATCCTTTATTGCAAAATATCCTGTTAGTTTCTTACCTCTGGTAATGCCTGCAGAAATAAGTACCCACCCCCCATGGCAGATAGTTGCAACGAGCTTACCATCTTCGTATATCCTTTTTACAAAATCAAGTATCTCAGGAAATCTTCTCAGCCTGTCAGGGCAATACCCGCCTGGAATGATAACACCGTCAAAATCCTTAGGGCTTACCTCCTTTACACTAACATCTGACCTTGCAGGAAATCCCTTCTTTCCCCTGTATTCCTTTTTCTCAGGAGCTACAGTAATAACCTTTACTCCCTCTTCTTCCAGTCTTAACCTGGGATACCAGTACTCAAATTCATCATAAAGTTCTTCAACGAGGATAGCGACCTTTTTGTCCTCAAGCATTTTCTCCTCCTGATTTAGATTATAATATAATTTCTAAGGAGGTAAAAATGGAACTTGAAGGTAGAATATGGGTTTTAAAGGACAGAGAAGGGAAAATGATCCATGATATTGATACGGATCAGATTTACCACAACAAACACCTTGCAATAACTGAAATTTCCGAAATGGGAAAATTCGCTCTTGGAAACCTGGAAGGCTGGGAAGACTTTTCAGAAAAAGCCGGTAAGGGAGACATTATCTTCGCTGGCAAAAACTTCGGTGCAGGTTCTTCCAGACAGCATGCAGTTGACTGCTTTATTGCCCTGGGGATATCCGCAATTGTAGCTGAATCCTTCGGCGCAATTTACAAGAGAAATGCCATAAACTCTGCTCTACCCATCGTGGAATTTCCATCCCTGACAGAACTGGCAGAGAAGAAAGAATTTGAAAACGGGGACAGGGTTAAGATAAATCTGGAAACAGGTGAAATCATCAATCTGAGAACAGGTAAAAAGTACAATGCAAAACCGGCTTCCAGGGTACAGCTGGATATTTTGAAGGCCGGAGGTTTATTCGAATACGGAAGGAAAATAAGCACATGAGGGCAGTTATCCAGCGGGTTCTTCACGCAGAAGTAAAGGTAGATGGTAAAACAACAGGTAAGATAGGGAGGGGGCTTCTGGTTCTGGTTGCGGTGGAAAAGGGAGACGGTGAGAAGGAAATGGATTTTCTTGTGAGAAAGGTTGCCGAGCTCAGGATTTTTGAAGACGAAGAGGGAAAAATGAACCTTTCCCTGCAGGACATCGGGGGAGAAATCCTTCTTATCTCACAGTTTACCCTGGCTGCAAGGATAAAAAAGGGAAGAAGACCGAGTTTTGATAAGGCTGAAGAACCAGAAAAGGCGAGAAAGATGCTCGAGGAGGTTGCCTCAAGATGGAGGGGAATGGGAATAAAAGTGGAGGAAGGGGTGTTTGGAGCCAGAATGGAGGTTTCACTTTTAAATTACGGTCCTGTTACAATTATTCTCGACAGACAGTATGGAGGAGAAAATGATAGATAAAGAATTACTGG
>JAMOUL010000095.1 GCA_027062035.1 Candidatus Aminicenantota bacterium
AAAGCTCCTGAAAGGGCTCTTACCTTTCTTAAAAGTCTTTCGAAAAACAGGTTTTACTCCTTTGAAGCAAAAAGGCTATTGATTCAACTTCTAATCAAAAAAGGAAAAAAACAGGAAGCTTTAAACCTATACAAATCTATAGCACAAAAAACAAAAATTTTATCCCTGCTTTTCGATGATACATTTAGAAAAACTTATAGAAAAAACGGTTTTGATGGAGCATATATTAAGCTCTCTCAGAGAATTTATCCTGAATTTTCACGCAACTCAAAGGAAAGCCAAAAATTCCTTCTGTTCCCGGGAACGTATAGATTTAATAAAAAAATTAATGGTTTTTTAAAATCAGAAAAGGGAACTTTATATCCCATAACAGATGTTTTAAACATAGAAGAACCCGGATGGTATAGCATTATACTGGACCAGGATACAATTCCTATCAAATTTTATCTCTATTTTGATCCAGAAAATACATTAAAATTTGAACTCCGGCAATTGAAACTTATAGGGGAAAATCTAAAATGAAATTATCAGTGGTAATTCCCGCTTATAATGAAGAAGAAAATATTGAAAATACAATAATGAAAATATACGAAATACTTTCCACCAGGCAAATCCCCCATGAATTTGTAATAATAGACGACGCTTCCACAGATTCCACCCCAAAAATTCTTGAAAATTTAAAACGCAGCTATCCTGTAAGAACCTTCAGAAATGAAAAAAATATGAAACTCGGCTATACCCTGAGGAGAGGATTTAAAGAAGCAGAGGGCGATGTGGTATTTTACACCGATTGTGACCTTCCATGTCTTCCTTCTGTCATCCCTTATGCACTTGAAATAATGACCACGTATAATGCCCATATAGTCTTTGCATACAGACTGGACAGGACAGGAGAAGGTTTTCTGAGGAGCCTTTATTCCAGGATTTACAATTTTATTATAAGAATCCTGTTCGGACTCAGGGTAAGAGATGTAAACTTCGCCTGCAAATTGATAAGAAAAGAAGTCCTTGAAAACGTAAATCTAAGCTCAAACGGTTCCTTTATAGATGCAGAACTGCTTATAAAAGCAAAGAGAAAGGGCTACAGCATACTCCAATTTGGGACAGATTATTTCCCGCGGCTGAGAGGAAAATCAACCCTGGCAGGTGTGGGTATCATCCTGAAGATTTTTAAAGAAATGTTAAAATGTCGCATTTCCATGTGGCTGGGAAAGGAATAAAAGGGGAAAATCCTTTCCTGGAGCTTTATTTTATTTATTATCCTGATAAAACATTACAGGTCTTAAAAGTCCAAGGGCGATAAAAAGCAATCCAGGGAAATATAAAAACCAGTTAAAGGGAAAGGGATTAATGTATTTCAGTCCCTCCATTCCGAATTCCTTTATTTCTTTCAAAGATGGCAATATAAAATTGAAAATCAAAATTAAACTACCCGACAAAAATAAAACAGCATCCTTTGTGGTAATGGAGAAATTTCTATTGCGTACTATTGCAATTCCTCCGGAAAAACACAGGATGAACGCAACCAACAGTGGAGCAATCACCGGTCCTATCCAGGGAAGAGGGATTAAAAATAGAATATCAGCATCCAGCAGACTCCGGGGCCAGCCTATAAAAACCTTCAACCAGAAATAATAAAATATATCCCACAAACCAAAAACAAATAGAAAGACATAAAATCTTCTAACAAAGGAATTTTCTGCTATTATTGCTACCATTACAAGGATCAACAAAGTAACCAGCTCCCGACCTATTTCTATCATCCCGATATGAGGGTCCAGTATCTCCATCGGGAAAATATCCATAAGTCTGCCTGAAATGGTTCTTAAATATACCACAGTAGCAGACTCCATATATGCAAAGCCAACTGCAAAGAGACTCAGCCACAGAAACTTCCTCATTCCTCAATAAATTTTAAAACACCTTTGCTAAAAATCAATCTGGAATAAAATGCCTTTAAAGTGTAGAATAAAAATATGAAAAAATCAGTATTATTAATTGCGGCATTTCTGATTTTACTTGGAGGCTGTTCTTCCAGACCGAGGGACTGGAATGTGCTGGTAATTACCATTGATACCCTGCGAGCTGACCACGTAAGCGCTATTGATCAAAAATCGCCTGTAAAAACGCCCAACATCGATTCGGTGGCAAAGGAAGGGGCTGTATTCACAAGGGCATTTGCCCACGCACCTCTTACCCTTCCTTCCCATGCATCTATCTTCACCGGACTTACTCCGGTAGCTCATGGAATACATGATAATTCAGGTTTTCGCCTTCCTGACAGATATACCACCCTTGCCGAGGTATTAAAAGAGAAGGGTTACAAAACAGGGGCATTTGTTTCAGCCTTTCCCCTTGATTCCCGATTTGGACTGAATCAGGGATTCGACGTCTACGATGATAAATATGGTGCCGGAAAAAAATTTCAGTTTTTCTTTGCTGAAAGAAGAGCGGAAAGGACACTCTCCCTGGCTAAAAATTGGCTCAAAAATGCCGGGAACAGGTGGTTTTTATGGATACATCTTTTCGATCCACATCAGCCCTATAATCCACCAGAACCCTATAAAACTAAATATAAAAACGACCTCTATTCTGGAGAAATAGCCTATACAGACCATGAACTGGGCAAATTTTTCAAATTTCTAAGGGATTCGGGTCTCTGGAAAAACACAATTATAGTAATAACATCGGACCACGGTGAAGCACTGGGAGAACATGGAGAAAGAACTCACGGATACTTCGCCTACAATTCCACCCTGCATGTTCCTCTAATAATCCACTACCCCGGTATAAAACCTATAAAAACTGACAAAAAGGTTTCTCATATAGATATATTCCCCACCCTCTGCGATATATTGAATATTCACCCACCTGATTTTCTCCAGGGAAAATCCCTTTTAAAGGAAATTAAAGGCAAGGGGACAGGGGATAAAGTAATATACTTCGAAGCACTCTCTGCATACTACAACAGGGGATGGGCACCCCTGAGAGGATTTATAAGAAGAAACATCAAATATATAAGCCTGCCCATAAAAGAGGTATATGATATTGATAGGGATTTCGACGAAACCAGAAACCTTGCTTCGGGATACGATACGATTGAACTGGAAAAACAACTAAAAAAAATAATGGCCCGTTACTCCAGGGGTTTTGTCACCGAAGGAAGAAGGAAGCTTGGAGCCGAAGAGATGAAAAAATTGCAGAGTCTCGGTTATGTGGTGGGCACAGCCAGAAAGAAAAAGTTCTATTCAAAAACCGACGATTTAAAGGTGCTTCTTCCCTATCATTTAAAACTTATGGATGCGATAAGACTTTACAGCGAAGGAAAAATTGAGGAGGCCATCCCCCTTCTGGAAGAGATAGTAACACAGAGACCGGAATTCGTTCAGGCATACACAACACTGGCCACAATGTACAGGGTAACAGGAAGGTTCGAAAAAGCGGAAGAACTCTTGAAACGTGGACTGAAATATAATCCCGATGATAATTCCCTATTATCCACACTGGGAATTACTCTTGTGGAAAAGGGAGAACCTGAAAAGGCTATACCTTTGCTAAAAAAGGCCCTGAAAATAGACCCAGCAGACGAAGATGCATGGAATTCTCTTGGAATCGCATACTGGAGAACAGGAAAATTTGATGAAGCGCTTGATGCTTATAAAAAGGCTCTTTCCATAGATTCTGACGATCCCATGGTCTTTACCAATATAGGGTCCCTGTTTTTATCCATGGAAATACCCGAAGACGCGGAGAAATATTTCAGAAAGGCTATCGAACTGGACCCCGAGATGGCCTCAGCCTACAACGGTGTGGGAGCATGCCTCAAACTAAAGGGAAAACCCGAAGAAGCCGTGAAATGGTGGAAAAAGGCTCTGGAAAAGGAACCAAATCACTATTATGCTCTGTTTAATATAGGGATAACATTGTATAAACTTGGAAAGAAGAACGAAGCAAGAATATACCTTAAAAGATACCTGAAACTTTACGGAAAGAGAATCTCTCCAATTGAGAGAATGAGAATCAGGACCATGTTAAGACAATGAAAAATCCATATTCAGAAACAGGATTCACAGAGAAGCTGGCCATTGCCTTTTACCTTATAGGACTTCTGTTTCTTCTTGGGGCTTTTTTAAAGATAACAAGCAGTTTTATGGTACCTCTGGTAATAGCTGCTCTGCTCTATTTCCTTTTTGCTCCCATGGTGGACAGAATGGAAAGGAAAAAAATTCCAAGATGGGTTGGCATGCTTCTGGTTGCCTTCATAGTGGTGGGACTGGCCATGCTTCTCGGTCTTCTTACTTACTCAAGCCTGGATATACTTGCAAAGGGAATCCCGAAATATCAGGATAAATTCAATTCGGCAAAGGATTTCTTCCTTAATCTTGGAGAAAAACATCAGTGGTTGAAACTGGAAGAAATAGCTAAAAATCTGGACATTGGAGCAATAAGCGCCCTGGCCCTGAAAACCATGGGGTCCTTCATGAAATTTTTCTCTTCTCTGACCCTGATGCTTCTTTTCTTTTTCTTTATGCTGGTTGGAAAAGGTAATCTGGAAAGGAAAATCGATAGAATTTATTCAGGAGAAAGAGCAACTCGATTTAAGGAGCTTTATAGAGAAATAATAGAAAAAATTTACAAGTACCTGTGGACCAAAACCCTTATAAGCATCATTACCGGTTTCAATGTCTGGTTGATTCTTTCCATTTTTGGTATCGACTTCGCCTTTGTCTGGGGCTTTCTTACGTTTATTTTTAACTATATACCGACAATAGGTTCAATAATAATAACAATACCCCCACTAATTCTCGCAGCTCTGAAATTTGGAAAGCTGTTCCCCTTCCTTGCTCTTCTTTTCATGTTGATGCTTAACCAGACAATTATGGGAAACATAGTGGAACCAAGGTGGATGGGAAAGACTCTAAACCTTTCCCCTCTCCTAATTTTAATTTCTCTAATATTCTGGGGATGGCTATGGGGAATTGTTGGCATGATAATATCAGTTCCTATTCTCTCCATTATAAAGATAATTCTGGAGAGCTTCCCCCGCACAGAACCTCTGGCTAAACTAATGGAAAGTTAGCGGTTAAACCTTTAATCAAAAAACAGGTATAATTTTATTTCAATTTTTCTTCATTTCTCAGGAGGAAAAATGGAAAGAATAGTTTCCATCATCGGGATTCTCGTCTTTATTGCAATAGCCTACGGGTTATCCACCAACAGACGGGCAATTCCCTGGAAAACTGTGGGAATAAGCTTGTTCCTTCAATTTTTAACCGCACTGTTCATGTTAAAAACCACACTGGGATTAAAACTTTTCTCTGTTTTAAACAAAATTTTTCTGGCCTTTCTCAGTTACTCGGACAGGGGAGCTGAATTCCTTTTTGGCAGTCTGGTAAAGGACACAAAAATCGGTGCAATAGTTGCCTTTAAAGTTCTCCCCGTAATTATTTTCGTCTCCTCCTTCATGGCGGTTCTGGCCCATTTAAGGATTATTGAATACACAATAAAGGCACTGGCTCACATTTTTTATAAGACGCTGGGAATTTCAGGTGCAGAGGCTTTTTCAACCTCTCTATTCATATTTATGGGAATTGAAACGGTCACCGGACTCAAGGAATATGTTGAGGAAATGACTGACTCTGAAATATTTCTGGTAATGACCGCCTTTCTCGCCACCATCGCAGGGTCAGTAATGGCTACCTATGTTAGTTTCGGAGCCTCGGCAGGTCATCTTATGTCCGCATCCCTCATGTCTGCACCAGCAGCTGTTGCTCTCGCCAAAATAATGGTACCGGAAACTGAAATTCCTAAAACCGCCGGGGACATAAAAGGAGTAAAATACAAAAGACACAGGGGAAACATAATATCCGCCGCTGCACTGGGGGCTTCAGATGGATTATCCCTTTCCCTTCAGATAGCTGCCATGCTCATAGCCTTTATTGCTATGATATACATGTTAGACTCATGGCTTACCCCGACCGGATTATCCCTGGAAAGACTGCTGGGCTGGCTGTTTTCGCCCTTTGCCTTTCTTATGGGAGTTCCATGGAAAGAAGCAAGGGAGGTTGGTGTCCTTCTCGGAACTAAAACTGTATTTAATGAGTTCCTTGCCTACCTCCAGCTTCATGGACACATAGTAAAACATACTCTGAGCCAGAGGTCCATTGTTATCGCTTCCTATGCCCTCTGCGGTTTTGCTAATTTTGGGAGTATAGCAATAATGGTGGGAGGGATAGGAACCCTTGCTCCATCCAGAAGGGATCTCGTCACCAAACTGAGTATAAGAGCACTCGTGGCAGGAACGCTTGCAAGCTTTATGACAGCGTCCTTTGCGTCTATTCTCCTTTGAGTTTTTTCAATTCAAAGGAAAGCATTTCAAGGGTTTCACCCTCCTTAAGGGTGATTTCCCTCCTGACGGGAATATATCCACTCCGCTTTATCTCAATCACATGTTTTCCAGGGGAAAGCTTCAGGTTTTCGAATCTGGTAATTCCCAGAAATTTTCCGTCAATGTAAATTTCAGCATGGGGATTTGAATCGATCACTTTTATTATCGCAGACCTTCTAAAGCGATAATAGACATTTGTCTTCTCCCTGTCTCCGGAAACGGTGAACTTTCTTAACCCCACTCCGTAAGCGGATACGAACTTTGCAACATGTTCTCCTTTATCCAGGGAAAGTGTTATTGAAGGTGGAATTTTTCCCACGTATTTCCCATCCACATAAAGTTTACTCGGGGCATTTGCTGAAAAGGAAACGTCGAATTTGTTTTGAACTTCAGTAGAAGCTCCTCCTTCCACCGGATTTTCTGTGGATTCAGCCGGTTTTACCGTTTCTTTTTTTTGTTCTGTTTTTATTTTGCCAATGATAAAATTCTTCGCTGATTCAAAACCCCTCACTGCCATTCTCTTCAGATCATTCCTGAAAAGATATCCTCCTCCGAGAAGGATAAGTATCAATACCAGAGGAAGAACCCTTCTCACTGAAATTATAGATTCCTTTGTTGAAAATGCCCTCATTCCTCTAATCTGAAATTCAAGCCTGTCAATATCTCGCTTCATCTCAAGAGCACTTTTATACCTGTTTTTAGGTTTCTTATCGGTGGCCTTTAGAATAATACTTTCCAGCATTGGAGGAATCTTGGGATTATACTTTGAAGGAGAAGGAAGGGGTTCCCTTACATGTTTCCACATTATCTGGAGAGGGGTTTCACCGGTAAAAGGAACCTTCCCTGTGGCCATTTCGAAGAGAGAGATTCCAAGAGAATATATATCAGACGCAGGACACAATTTTTCGCCCTTTGCCTGTTCCGGAGAAACATAAAAGGGAGTTCCAAGCATTTCGCCCGTTCTGGTAAGCCCTCCAGTCTCTCCAACCTTTTTTGCCAGTCCGAAGTCTGCGAGAATAGCCCTTCCAGTGGATTTTTCAACAATAACGTTTGCCGGCTTTATATCCCTGTGAATAACACCCTTATTATGCATGTAATGAAGAGCAGAAAGGATGTCCTTGGTTATCTGTATAATATCCTCAAGGGGTAAAGGACCATAGTTTCTAATAATGTTTTTCAGGGTCCTTCCCTCTATGTACTTCATTATTATGTAAGCAATATTGTTATAAATTCCCACATCATAAATGGGAACAATATTGGGATGTTCAAGGGCCGCGTAAAGTTTTGCTTCCCTTTTAAACCTTTCCAGCATCTCCGGGTCGTTCATCACCTCCGGAGAAAGCACCTTAAGAGCGCATTTACGGTCCAGTATCTTATCCCTGACAAGAAACACCTTTGAAAATCCGCCCTTTCCTATAAACCTTACCACCTCATACTTTTCACCGATCTTTCCCATCAGTGGAGCAAGGTCTTTAAAATCAGAATAGGATTCGAGTTTTACTGTATCGGTGTCTTCGTCCTCAAATACATATCCACAGAACGGGCATGTCAGGGCATCTTCTTCAACCTCATTTCCACAACGAGGACAAATTTTCATCGCCATATTTTTAGAATAGTTTTATTTTCCTTCAAAGTCAAACATCAGTTGACCCATTATAAGAGTTCACCTCTTCAACTTTTCTATAATTTCCTCAACCTCTTTGTAACCTTCTCTGTAAAATCCCTCTTCCTCAGGGTCAAGCTCCATCAGAAGGCGAAGAAATTCACCAGCATGTACCTTCTCTTCGTTGGCTATGTCCACCAGAACCTCTCTGGCAAGCCTGTCATCAGTTGATTCTGCAAGCTGCATGTACAGCTGAACTGCTTCAAATTCAGCTGCAATCAGAAATCTGATTGCCCTGATAAGTTCTTCTCTGGTCAACTTCCTATCGCTGGAAAGACCAGAGAAAGGATTTCCAAACTCCGGCATTTTTACCTCCTTTATGATTTTACTACTATATATAACCACACGCCAACAATTTGACTTAATCCGGCATAAAGTATAGAATAGTCTCTAAAAATTTCATACATCAGGAGGTCTCATGATTGAGATAAGGTTCCACGGAAGGGGAGGTCAGGGGACCGTTGTGGCCTCTAAAATCCTTGCCGACGCACTAACAAGGGATGGCAAATACATTCAGGCCTTTCCTGAATTTGGCGTCGAAAGAAGAGGAGCCCCGGTGGCCGCTTATGCTCGCATCTCCGACACCAAGATATGGCCCAGGCACAAAATATATGAACCAGATCACATTGTTATTCTTGACCCCACCCTCATTGGTGCTGTTCCTCTACTGGACGGGCTGAAACCAGGTGGATGGATTCTGGTAAACACTGCCAAAAAGCCTTCAGAACTGAATTTTCCCAAGGAGTACAAGGTAGCCACGGTAAACGCCACAAAAATAGCCCTTAAGTACAGACTGGGAAGTGCAGCTTCCCCAATAGTAAACACAGCGATTGTAGGTGCTTTTGCAAGGATAATTCCTGTGGTAAAACTGGAAACCCTGCTGGACGCGATAGAGGAAGGGGTTCCAGTAAAACCCAAGGAAAACCGGGCTGCTGCTGAAGAAGCTTACAAGAGCGTCGTAACGGAGGGGTAAAATGGCTGAAGAAAAGAAATTTGTATTCAAAACTGTGAAGGACCTTCCTCCCATGGCAATGTCCCTCGGAACAATGAGGGTAAACAAAACTGCCAGCTGGAGGAACTTAAGACCAATAATTGATTACGATAAGTGTATTGATTGTATGATATGCTGGAAATTCTGCCCGGAACCATCCATTTATCTAAGGGAACCCGATGAAAGGGTTGCCATTGACTATGACTATTGTAAGGGATGCCTTATTTGTGTTGAAGAATGTCCGGTAGACGCTATCTATACAGAGGAGGAAGGGAAATGAAAAGGATGGCACTTGTTGGAAACCACGCCCTCTCTTATGGGGCAATGCTCTCAAGGGTTCAGGTAATTGCGGCCTATCCAATTACACCGCAGACTCAGGTAGTTGAGCTTCTCTCTGAAATGTGTGCGGATGGCACCCTCAATGCGGAATTTGTTAAGGTTGAATCCGAACACTCCGCTATGGCTGCGGTTATGGGAGCTTCTGCTTCCGGGGCAAGAGCCTTTACCGCAACATCTTCTCAGGGTCTTGCTCTGATGCACGAGGTTCTTCACTGGGTAACCGGAGCAAGGCTTCCAGTTGTAATGGGGAACATAAATAGAGCCTTCGGTCCTCCATGGTCCATATGGACTGAACAGACCGACTCCCTATCCCAGAGAGATACTGGATGGATGCAAATATATGCCCAGGATAACCAGGAAGTTCTTGACTCTGTAATTCTGGCCTATAAGGTATCGGAACAGGTCCTTATTCCCACCATGGTTGTTCTGGATGCATTCTTCCTTTCCCATACTTCGGAACCTGTGGAAATACCCGACCAGGAAAAGGTGGACGAGTTCTTACCTCCATACAAAAACAAATATATTCTCGATCCTGATGATCCCCATGCCTTTGGAGGACTTACCAATCCTGACTGGTACATGGAATTAAGATATATGATCCATCAAGCCCACGAACAGGCACTTGACCTCATCGAAAAGGAAGGAAGGGAATTTGAAAAGCTCTTCGGCCGCTATTACGGGCTCGTAGATACATATAAGGTGGATGATGCAGAAACAATCCTCGTAGCTGTTTCAACCGCAGCATCCACAGCAAGGTACGCAGTGGATATAATGAGAGAACAGGGAAAAAAGGTCGGACTTTTAAGAATCCGGGTGTTCAGACCGTTCCCATACCAGAAGATAAAGGACATTCTTTCCAATGCGAAAAGAGTGATCGTTCTCGACAGAAACCTCTCCCCTGGAGCCGGAGGAATAATCGCCTCGGAGGTAAGAGGAGCACTTGCAAACGTGAAAAACCATCCACCGGTATTCAGTTACATCATGGGACTCGGAGGAAGGGACATTACAACCAAACACATAATAGAACTCTTTGAGGAAGTGGAAGGGAAGGATGAAGGACAGGATATTATCTGGAAGGGGGTGAAACTATGAGAAAACTTACACTACCAAGGGAAGAATATATGAGCCCCGGGCATCTCGCGTGCCAGGGATGTGGTGGCGCACTGGCAATGAGACTTGCCCTGAAAGCTCTGGGGAAAAAGACCATTCTCTCAATCCCTGCATGCTGCTGGTCTGTTATTGATGGACCATTCCCCTATTCAGCTGCAGGTGTACCTCTCTTTCATGCTCCATTTGAAACTGCAGCTTCTACTGCCTCTGGAGTAGCCGCTGCCATGAAGGTTCTTGGAAAGGAAGACGTAAATGTCGTGGCCTGGGCTGGTGATGGTGGAACATTTGATATTGGAATACAGGCTATCTCCGGTGCTGCCGAGAGAGGAGACAATATCCTCTACATAGTTTACGATAACGAAGCATATATGAACACAGGTATACAGAGAAGTTCTGCTACCCCCTACAAAGCATGGACCACCACAACCCCCTACAAATTTCCAAAGGCAAGACCCAAAAAGGACCTCATAGGTATTCTCGCCGCACACAAGGTTCCTTACGTGGCAACTGCCACTGTTGCATATCCGGAAGATTTCATCAGAAAGGTTAATAAAGCCAAGGAAATGAAGGGCTTCAGGCTGGTACAGATACTTTCTCCCTGCCCACCTGGATGGAAAACACCCCCTGAAATAACCATAAAACTGGCAAAACTCGCGGTCCAGACAGGAGTGTTTCCACTATATGAGATCGAAAACGGTGAGAAATACAAGGTCAACATAAAACCCAAAGTTCTGAAACCCGTTATAGAATACCTCAAGCTTCAGGGAAGGTTCCGTCACCTAACCCAGCAGGATGTGGACGAAATCCAGGCTATGGTAAACAGAAACTGGAAACTCCTCCTGGCGAAGGAAGAATTTTCCAAACAAATAGAAAATCTTTAATAATAAAGAGGGGGGCATTTTCCCCCTCTTTTACTTATATTCCCAGAAATTTTTCAAAGGAAGCAATAATACCTGAAATTCCTATCTCTCTGATTAACCTGGGAAGATAGGGAATCAATTTCCACATGTTTTTAAGCTTTTTCCGACCATAAAGAAAGCGCGAAGCTATCAACATAAGCTCAAAGGAATCAGAAGAATATTTAAACCACCACAGAAGCTTTTTTCTCCTGCTGTAGTCTTCCATTATATACTTTGGCTGAAGAGCTTCTTTAAATCCTATCTCACCGTGAGTTCTGCCAATTCCACTCCACTTCACACCACCCCAGGGAGCGGAAGGTTCTGCAAAGGCAGTTTCGTGGTCATTAATGGAAACAACACCGGTTTCCAGAGCCTCTGCGATTTTCCTTGCCCGTTTTCTGTTTCTTGTCCAGACAGAAGCGGTTAATCCATAATTGGTATCATTTGCAATGGAAATAGCTTCTTCTTCGTTTTCAAATTCTCTTATCAC
>JAMOUL010000096.1 GCA_027062035.1 Candidatus Aminicenantota bacterium
ACTGGAGACCCGTTATTCACCCCGATTTATGGAAATATTTCCATGGGAGACCGCCTGCATTTGACAGTGCGACAGGGTTTTACAAATGGTTTCTCTGTTAAATTTATGCCTTTCTTTGCCAGGTGGCTGACGCTGAAGGGTGGCTGGTATTACAACAGTGTCTTTGGTTCAGAATTTGATGCCGGGCTGGAGATAAGCTTTGATAAGAACGAAGCTCGCAGATTGCTACTTTATTATTCGAGAGCAAATACAGGATATGGTATTGTAAATCAATTCCGGGCTGATCTCAGGATCAATATTTAGATGTTCAAAAAATGATAAGAAAAATAATCACAGCACTTATTCTTTTGCTTTTACTTCTGATAGCAGGAGTAAGTTTATATCACAAAGCCAATTTCAGTCTCCCTCCTAAATTGATAGTAATGTTCATTTTGATCTTAATTGCTGCGGTTGCCCTTAGATTTAAACTGTATTGGCTTCGTCCCTTTCTGCTTGTAACATCTGTAGCATATCTTGGCTTTTACGAAGGGAGTTGTCTGTGTCCTAACGGAGCCCTTCAGAACATTTTTATGTACATTGGGATGGAAAGATACGGGAAAATTCCCTTTTATGCCTTTGAGATTCTTCTTCTTTTCTTACTTGTTTTCCTGCTCGGAAATTTATACTGTGGATGGGTATGTCATAAAGGTGGAATTCAGGAATTTCTTTACAGACCTTCATTTGCAATAAAAGTTCCGGAAAAGCTTGATTATTGGCTTAAAAAGATGAGATATGTCTTTCTGGGACTGGCAATTTTGTACCCTGTCCTGTATAAACATAAAGTTTTCTGTAAATATGATCCCTTTAAAGCTTTATTCAACCTTGAAGGGTCTACAGTTTTGATAATACTTTTGGGAGTTTTACTTATTTCGTCAATTTTTATTTACAGGCCATACTGCAGATACGTCTGTCCCCTTGGAGCGATTCTGGGAATTGTAAATTCTATTGGTTTGTTTAAGATTGATTTTACCAGCAAGAATGAATGTTTAAATTGTATTATATGTGAAAATAAATGTCTGTTAGGGTCTATAAGAGCCAGAGGGCTTGATCGTGTGATTGTGAACAGGACCCTCTGTTTTGCATGTATGGAATGTAGCAGAGGCTGTCCAAAACGCGTGCTTGAAGAGAACAATTTATTGAGGATATTTCCGGAAAAGAAAAAGTTTTCTGTAAAATAACCAGCAATGTGGGTTTTCCATTTAACATTTCTCTGAAAAAAAATATAATTTTATTGGAAATATGTTGTATTTATCCTGGAAATACAGGGACACAAACCTGAACTCGCGAAAAATTGCGACGTCACCAAATCTTTGCGAATTCTGGAGGTAAAGGTTGGCTTTATATGCGAAAGTGCTCTGGCATGCTTCTTGCACAACAGAGGTTGGACTAAAAACAGGAGGTAGAAAATGAGGAAATTGGCAATTATTTTAGCAATGGTGGCTATGGCAGGTTTTGTGATAGCAGGAGACAGGGATAAAGAGAAAACAACCACCAGGACAACTGTAGTCACACAGACTCATTCTGGAACCACCACCGTTACTCAGCAGAATAAATTGAAGACACGGGATAGAGTAATGAACCAGACCGGAACCCACTTACAAACTTCGGATAAAACTCAGAATAGAGACAGGGTCAGGGAACGTTTAAGCGAGACTCAGGCCAATAGTAACACCACAAAAGTAGAAGTTTCTAATTCGCCCAAGAATGTTAGTGTTACCATGATCCATACTGGAAGTAAGCAACAAATTCAGGTAAAGATAGAAAACAGCGTTATGAATGGGACTCCAGCGGAGCATGAAAATCAAATTCAGGTGAAAATACAGAATAAGCAACAGGTGCAGCTGGAAAACAAACACAGACACAGATATCAGTTTATTGATGAAGACGGAGATGGCATTAACGATTTAAGACAGGATGCAGATGGTGATGGTATTCCCAATGGACAGGATCCTGACTGGATTTGTCCGAATTGCTCCTCTGCCCACGAAACCCATATGGAGAATAGGGGGGAGAAGAGAATTCATCGGGGAGAACACGGTGAAATGAATAACAATGAGTGCCCACATTCGGGTGGCTCCAAGGAGCATCAGAAAAAATACCACCACAATGACCATTCCTCTCATAATGATAGACGGCATAACAACGACCACAGGAATGACAATCGCAATAATCACGACAATAATACAAATGGAGAGCACAATAATCACCATGGTTAATAAGAGAAGGAAGGTAAAATTATTTCTGGGGGGCTTTGCCCCCCTTCTGATTTTCTTTTTAATTGGTTTTTCCCACGTATTTTCTCAGGATTTTTCCCTGGGTTTTTCCTATAACGGAATGATAAGCTCAAATCTGTTTAATAATTATGAAAAAATAGGAGATTTTATTAACAGAGGATGGATGGATTTTTCAATATATCCGTCAAAGGAACTTGAGTTCTATATTTCCAGTGGTTATTCCGTTTTTAAGGAAAATTCATATCTCAATTTTCTCACGGTTGAAACCGGCATTGATTGGATTAAATATTTAAAGGGCAGAAGTATGATCCATTTCAATGCGGGTGTGGATCTTCAGCAGTTTAAAGTTGATTACGATTATTATAATTATTACCAACCGTTCCTGCAGGGAGATTTTAAATATTACATGTCAGATACAGTGCTGCTCCGTACCTCCTACAGTTTCGAATACACAAAATTTGTATATTTTCCTGCATATTCAAGTCAGAAGCACAGATTATTCCTGCAGTTGAATAAATTTCTTCCCTTTGAGATGACGATTAGAGGAGAGGCTGGAACACGGCTGAAAAGATACACAGAGGATGGATCTTCTATTAAACAAATATACGGCAGGATAAGGATTTCCAAGGGAATAGGCTATCGTATAGGATTGGCCGGGCAATGGACTGTTAAGAAAAATTTTGTTTCAGAATCCATTCCGGGAAAAATAGAAGAAAGCTTTTTCTTCAATACTCCTTTTTATGATGATTTTTCCTGGGATGGACATTGGGGGTTTGTCCAGCTAAAGGCAATTCTCCCCTATGAAATAGAATTTACAGCCCGGGCCTCCTATTACGAAAGAAAATTCCCCGGTATTCTTGCTCTAAACCTCGATGGTACCAATGTTGAACCCTTACAGAACAGAAGGGATACCCTTAAACAATTGAGTATATCCTTAAAGAGAAAGTGGCCAGGATTTAATATTTCTCTTACTTATCTTTTAAGATCCAATATATCCAATGATCCATATTTTACATTTTCTGACCATATTTTAATGTTCAGCACCGGAATTTTCCTGTATTAAAGAAGAATTAACACCAATATGGTTGAAATTAGAAGGAAAGGAAGAGAATAATAGTGAAATCTTTTCCATATTCCCCTGGTGCCTCCCATTTTCAACGCTATTATATTTGCGAGTGAGGCAATGACAATACCATTCCCTCCGATGTTAACACCGTAGGTAATGGCAATCCAGTTGTCAGAGAACCTGGATATCAGTATAGCAGCTGGAACATTGCTTAAAATCTGGGAAGTCACTATAGATAAAAGATAAATTCCTGTATTGGTGGTAACTGCGGGATGGGTGAAAATTTCCTTAAGAGGAAATATGCAACTTATAAGGTGAATATCAATAAAAAGTACAATAAATAATAAAATAAGTGCCCAATTGGCTTTGCAAACAATTTTACGGAAGAAAACCAGATAGAATATTGCTATGCCTATAAGAGCATAGAAGGATGCTCTTTTTTCAATGGAGATGATAAACACCGCAAGCAGAAGGATCGAGAAAAGGAACAATGATAAATCTATTTTTCTACTTTCCTCCTTCTCCTTCCTGATAATGGGTTTTTTCTTGAACACGATAAATGTAAAGATCACCAGTAGAGATAGGGTTAAAATTTCTACCGGTAACATCTTGTAAACGAAGGCAGGAAATGAAATTTTCCACCTGTGCCAGAGGAATATATTTTGAGGATTACCAATGGGTGTCAAAAGAGATCCCACATTTACTGCAAGGGCTTCAAATATAATGAGTTTTTCAATATCATTTTTTATGTACTTTTGCAGACTGAGGGTCAGAGGAATCATGATAAACAGGGTAATGTCATTCGTGAGAAAGGTGGAAAAGACAGCAGAAAGGAGAACCAGCCATAGAGCGAGCGATTTTTCGTTTTTAAGTCTATAAATCATTCGTCTTGCTAACCTGGAGAAAACGCCACTTTCTTCCATCGCAGTGGTGATTATAAGCAGACCAGATAGCGCTATAATAGTATCCCAGTGCACAAATTCGGAAAATTGGAAAACAAAGTCAGGTTGAATAGCGGTAAGCAGTATAAGTACTGCAATGGATACACTTAAAAATGGGTCCTTCGTTACGAGCCGGATCAATTCCTTCTATTTACCTCCCGTAATAGTTCATTTCCTGATTGGCCGGGTAATCAGGTACAACGTGTTCGCCGTCATAGTAAATTTTTATGTGTGCAACTATCATTCCTTTGTATGCAAGAGGAACAATCCAGCATGCTTCAGGGGCTCTATACTCAGCTCCCGAAAGGACCTGAAGTCCGTTTACAACTGAAGGTAAAATTTTCTTTATATTCTCTATTGGTTGGGTAGCATTAAACAAATATGGTTTATAACCCCCGGGGATGGGATTTCCCGAGGAGGGATCAAATTCTATAACTCCAATTACTGCTCCCTGATATACCAACCCTGCTTTATATACTACTTCTCCACCAGGTTCTCTCCATAACCATACCTTCCCTGGTATGAGATATGGTTTGGCCCTTCTGGCTGTATCGATGGCTTTTTCAGCTGTGATAAATGAAACGTTTCGTATTCCCTGTCCGGCTACTCCCGGGGGAGGAGCTGCCTGAGGTTGTCCGGGTGGAGGGGGTGACTGCCCGGGAATGGGAGGAGCTGGTTGGGGTTGTTCGGGTGGAGGAGGAGTCTGTGGTGGACCTGGAGGAGGTGGTGGTGCCTGTCCGGGTTGAATCCCCTGAATCGGTTGAGGTGGCAACTGTTGATTTATCAAGGGGGGACCCTGCAACCGGGTATCTGTTCTGGGGTTGTTATAAAGTTTTAAAAGAGGTGGAGGGGAATCCTTTGTCATAGCCAGTCCCACTATCCCCATCAGTAAAATTACCGGTAAAAAGATTAAATATTTATGCATTATAGCCTCCTTTCTTTTTATATACCCCCTATATGGAAAAGTCAAATTTTGGAGCTTTTTCAGGGTACGCCTTTCAAATCGCAAAATCTTGCGATTTTGTCAATCTTCTGCGAGGAGCGTCCACCGGAATACCCCGGTTAGAGCCATTTTGTGTATGGCACACTTCTTGCTTTTAACAGGTTATGAGTAAAAAGGATTTAAAGGAGGCAGAAAAATGAGAAAGGCAATATTAATGGTTTTACTGGTTGCTCTGGCAGGGATGGTATATCCGTGCATTATAAGTTTTGAACCAGAGAGTGTTGTGACAGAACAGGGAAAGCCTTTTGAAGTTAAGGTGTATGTAAAACTGGAACACAGAAGGTGTCCTGTCAAGATTAAGGAAACCAAGTTCGAAGGTAAAAACATCAAAATACTCAGCAAAGGAGAATGGGTCAAGGAAAAGAAAGGCCTTTATTCGGTAGTATTGAAGGTGCTCTCCACAGGAGAAAATGGGGAGCTGAGAGTAATTAGAGAGTGTGAAAAGAAAGGCATTTCAGAAGGATTATTGAAGATAAAACCAAAACAATAAATAAGGAGGATGTGATGAAAACAGCAGCGTTGTTCATTGGTATTCTGGTGCTTACCGGTTTTGTTCTTTCCCAGGGATATGGACCCTGTGGATATGGTTGTTACAGCTGGAATTCGGATAAACTTGTTGTGGTTCAGGGAGAACTTATCTCAGTAGCTCCCACCCAGATCAAGCTGAAAACTCAGGACCGGAACAGGATTTATAACCTTTATATGGGGCCTTTCTGGTATTTTTCAAGAATTGGACTCAAAATCTCCCCCGGGGATATAATCAGGGTTAAGGGATACCAGGTGCAGAATTCCAGCGGTTACCATATGTATGTTTCTGAAGTCATTGTGGGCGGGAAGACCTATCGTCTCAGAGACCAGAATGGAAGGCCCCTATGGTGGGATTATAGAGGGAAAGCCAACATTCCTGGTAGAAACAGAGGTTCCGGAGCAGGTATGGGAAAGGGCAGAAGAGGCGGCTCAGGCAGGTGGTGATATAATCTAACTATGAGGAAAGTAGCAGGCTTTCTCCTTCTGTCCTTTATGATTATGGCAGGGGAGAAGGTCTGCTTTTTCTTTTCTCCGGAAAAAAAGGTGGAGATAGAGGGTAAGGTGGAAAAGATAGAAGAAAACCAGAATTTCTGTAGGTCATCATATTTTGTTGTTCTCAATGTTAAAGATAAAGCTGGAAAAGTTTTTAAAATATACATATCACCCTTATGGTTTTTTACAGAAAGACCCGATGTGGGTGAAGAGGTAAAGATTAAAGGAGCTTATTCTGAGGAGAACAGGAAACTCATTATAGCTGAATGGATATATTTTAGAGGAGAAAAAATATTTCTTCGTGACGAAAGGGGATTCCCCCTGTGGAGCAGACGGATGCGAAGGAGTAATTTATCCAGAAGAAGATCCGGGAGAAAATGGGAAAAAAGATAATAATTCTGTTTTCCATACCTTTTATATTGCTTGTTGCATTTTATTTTTATTTTTTTTCCTATGTAAATTCTAAAAACAGAGAACGGGTCCTGGCACTTTCCCTTTCACAGGCAAGACTTAATTCTGTTTTTATTGAGGTAGCAGGCAAGCACCTTATGGAGGAGGGGGAAGAAAGTCTCGAAAGGTTCCTCAGGGGATTAATGGAAGATGATAATGTAATTTATGTGGCAGTTAAGAAAAAGGATAAATTAATATTCTGGGATAGCAAGTACTCAGGGTATCTTCCCATCGAAAGGGAGAATCCCCCAAGAATTTTCTCTTCTCCCATTGGAAGTATCCTTGAGCTGAAGGGAGATATTGGAAATGGGATTTCGGTATATCTCGGGTTCGATTTTTCGCTTCTGGATGAGATCAAGAGGCGGTCCTTTACCAATTTTCTTATAGTATTCATAACCCTTCTCGTCTTTTCAGCCCTTTCCCTCGGGTATGTTTTGTATATAAACAGGTTATATTTTATCAAAGAAAGGGAGTTGATGGGTGAAAGACAGGAAAAGGAAAGATTTAAAGAATTATCCCTTCTTACCTCCTCACTGTCCCACGAGTTGAAAAATCCGGTTAACAATCTCTACCTGAATTTGCAATTGCTGGAGGGAAAGATTCAGGGAGAGAAAGAGGGAAAGTACATTTCAAGAATAAAGGAGGAGGCCCGAAGGCTTTCCCAGATCATAGAAACCCATCTGTCACTAATAAAGCTTTCCCCGGACTTCAGGAAGGTAAGACTGAGGGATCTGATTCCTTCCGGATATTCGGTGAACTTAATTCTGGAATTTGATGAGGATTTTTCCATTGTTACCGATCCGGACCTTTTCCGCCTGGTAATTTCCAATCTTTTAAGAAATTCACAGGAGGCTGGAGCCAGAAACGTATGGATTAGAGCGTATGGGCGGAGAATGGAAGTGGAAGACGATGCAGGGGGCGTAAGCGAAGATCATCTTAAAAAGCTATTTTACCCCTTTTATTCCGGAAAGAAGGAAGGAACAGGCATAGGACTTGCACTGGTGAAAAGGATTGTAGAGGCCCTTAATATGAAAATCCGGGCAGAAAATGGAGATAAGGGTCTTAAAATTATAATGGAGATACAAAATGAGAATACTGGTAATTGAGGACGAAAGACCTTCTGCTGAAGCTTTAAGGGAGTTTCTCGAGGAAAGGGAGTATGAGGTAGAAGTTGCTGAAAATGGAACTGATGGAATTGAGAAGTTTTCAAACTCCAGCTTTGATGTTGTGCTTCTGGACTGGAAGTTACCGGATATGGAGGGGGATGAAGTATTTGAAAAAATAAGGGAAATAAATCCCCTCGTGATAGTGATATTTATAACTGCTTTTGGGATGGTGGAGCGGGCAGTTAAGGTTCTGAGGAAGGGTGCATTTTATTATATGACCAAACCCATAGAACTGGATCAGCTTATTCATCTCATAAAAGAAGCGGAGGAGAAAATAAACCTGAGAAAGGAGGTTGAAGTTCTCAGAGAAGCTCTGGGTGAAAGATTTAGCTTCGAGAATTTTATTGCCAAATCGCGAAAAATGCAGGAGGTCCTTTCTCTGGCAATGAGAGCGGCAACCTCGAATGCAAACATTTTAATTACAGGGGAAAGCGGAACCGGAAAGGAAATGCTTGCAAGGATTATCCACAACGTTTCCCCCAGAGCTGAGGGTCCCTTTGTAGCCGTGAATCTTGCTGCGATTCCGGAAACACTGATCGAGAGCGAACTCTTTGGCGCAGAGAAGGGAGCTTACACGGGCGCAGACAGAGCAAGACCCGGAAAATTCGAAGTTGCTTCAGGCGGTACGCTATTTCTGGATGAGATATCCGAGATACCTCCTGCGGTTCAGGTGAAGCTTTTAAGGGTGCTTCAGGAAAGGGAGGTTCAGAGACTTGGTTCTTCCAGAACCATTAAAGTGGATGTAAGAATAATTTCTGCCACCAACAAGAACCTGGAAAGGATGGTGGAAGATGGAACATTTAGAAGCGATCTATACTACCGGTTGAATGTAATAGAGATCCAGTTGCCTCCCCTTAGGGAAAGAAAGGAAGAAATACCCTCTCTGGTGGAGTTTTTTATTAAGAAGTATTCAGCATTTAACGGAAAACCGATAAAGGGAATAACCAGGGAAGCAATGGATGCTCTGATGAAATACCATTTTCCGGGGAATATAAGGGAACTTGAAAACATTATAGAAAGGGCCGTGGTTCTTACCAGGGGCGAATATATCGGTTTTGAGGACCTTCCTTCCCACATCGTAAAAGGGAAAAATAAAAAGGGTGGTACCCTGATGGAGAGATTGAGGGAGGAAGAAAGGCGTATTATACTTGAAACCCTTGAGGATGCCGGGTGGAATCAAAGCGAAGCCGCAAGGCGTCTTGGGCTTTCAGAAAGTACCCTTCGATATAGAATGAAAATTCTTGAAATCAGTAAAAAACGAAATTGAAAGCCAGAAATACTGGAAAACCCTTTTAAAACGTAACATTATAAAGGTATGAGGAGAAAATTTTTGTTAATTTTGCCTCTTATCCTGATGGTGAGTTTAGGGGGGTGTCACAAGGGAGACAACAATACAGCTGGCTTTTCCGGAAAGATTTTAATGCTGGGAAGATCAGTTATGGGGGGATGGTTTGAGCACTGGGGAGATTATAGCCATGTACAGAAGGACGGATATGATCTTTACTATGGGGAGATGCAATCCCCACCTGCCATTGTTAATTCTGCAATTTCACGGATGGATTCTCAAGGGGTGGATTCTAAATGGATAGTCTTTTTTAAACTTTGCTTTGTGGATTTTTATGGGGGGAGTCAACAGGAAGCTCAGGAAAACCTTGCAAGGAATAAAGAATATGTGAGGGAGGTTTATGAACAGGTTAAATCCAGAGGGGCTATACTGATAGTTGGAAATGCTCTTCCCCAGGTCTGTGAATACACAACATCCTACTTGAAGTGGAATCATTCTCAGTACAATGCCTGGCTGGAGGAGATGGCGAGGGAAAATGAGGGCTTTTATGTTTTTGATATGTACTCGGTCCTTGTGAATTCAAAGGGCTGTTTGCGTTCTGATTACTCTGTATCCCCCTATGATTCTCATCTTAATGATAAGGCCTATTCCGCTCTGGATGCGAAGTTCTTCCCGTTCCTGAAGAACAATTTCAAAGTTGTAAGCATACATATTCCTGGATTTTAATGTTATAATTTATGTGTGCCGAAGTGGCGGAATTGGCAGACGCGCTAGATTCAGGATCTAGTGGGCGTTGCCCGTAGGGGTTCGAGTCCCCTCTTCGGCACCAAAGAGTTTTGAAAGGCAAGGGGTACCTCTTAATAACCATAATAATTTTCCTCCTCGGATTAATTAACTTTTACAAGAACGTTTTTTCACCACCTTTGAGCGATTCTATAGTCTGGACCAGAGATCTTATTTGTGTGCGGTCACAGGTGGAAGGGATTGAACCCGGGGATAAATTGGTGGAGATAGGAGGAAAAAGAGTAAAATCCCTCGGTGACCTTTACAGAGAGCTTTCCCTTTACGAAGAGGGAGAGGGTGTAGTATATAGAGTAAAAAAAATAAATGGAAAAGAAAGCCTCCAGTTTATCTTGCTCAAGAAAAAGCTGGCCTCCCTTTCTTATATTCTGTTTTCCCTTGTTGGTTTTCTCTCAATAGCGCTGGGACTTTATCTTTTTTTCAGAATAGAATTTGAGGACATAAAAAACAGGTTTCTTATCCTGGTTACCCTGCTTTTTTCTTTATATGTTTTTTCTCCCAATCTTGAAGGGACCGCTTTAGATTTTATATTCTATGTTTTAAAAAATTTCTCCCTCTGGTTTTTCCCTGCGTATTTCCTTTACTTCTTTTCCCTATTTCCCCACAGAGTCGAAATTAAATGGAAGAGGACCATAATCTTTCTTCTTCCTTCCATTTTATTTGTGATTCAGATGGCTTCATTTTTGTTTTCCTCTTACCTTCCCTATCCGGTGATAATAAGGGTCTCCAGCTCTCTGAAATTGCTTCAGTATATCTTTTTGGGAATTTATTCAGCTCTGTCCATTGCCCTTCTGGTTTATTTGTTGCTGACCGTTTCCAATGAAGAGGAAAGGGCTCAGATTAAATGGATGCTTACCGGTATAACAGCCGCACTTTTGCCCTTTATCTTTCTTTATGTTTTGCCTCAGGTAGCTGGAAGACCAGTAAGTCAATTTGGACAGTTGTCCGCAGCCTTTCATGTTTTCCTTCCCCTTTCCTTTCTCTCCAGTTTAACCAAATTTCGACTTCCTGACGTGGACATTATACTCAAAAGGGGACTGGCATTTACCATTTCCTTTCTTGTGGTTCTTTCCCTGTTTCTGCTTTTTGCAGTGAGGTTTTTCCCCAGGGAAAAGAGGGGGATAGCGGTTATTTTTATGACCGGTGCCATCTTCCTGGCTGTATTGATTTTCCCCGTTCTATATGAGCGAATTAACGATTTTATGGATAGGATCTTTTACAAAAAGACCTTCTTTTACAGAACGCATCTGGTGGAAATTGCCAAGGAGATCGCTGCAGAAAAGGAATGGTATGGTATAGAAAAGAAGCTTTCTGAAAGTATATCAAAGGCCCTTTCTGCAAGAGGAACAGCCCTTTATGGCTTCAATGGTAAGGAATATCAGCTTATTGGAAAGAGTGGAAAAGGTCATCCTCCTGCTACCATGGATGTACCTGCCCTGATCCCGGGGTATGTTAAGCTCTGGAAGTTTCGCAGGAAGGAAAAGGACCTGGGATTTCTGTTACTTGGGCCGAAGGAGAGGGGCAAGTATTATAATATCGAGGACTATGAGCTTCTGGAATTTATCTCTCCCTATATTACCCTGGCCCTTGAAAATTCACTACTCTATATGAACCTCAGAAAGAGAGCAGAGGAGCTTGAGGCCCTTAAGGAATTTAACGAAAGTATAGTGGAAAGTCTTCCTATTTCCCTTGTTATAACCGATGGAACAGGAAGGGTTATAAAAATGAACAAGGAGGCGGAGAGGAGTTTTACCCCTTCAGAGATAGAAAAACTCGCTCCGGAGCTTCTATCACTGGAAGAAGGAAGGGCCTATGAAAGATGGATAACAAATAAAAAAGGAGAAAAAAGATT
>JAMOUL010000097.1 GCA_027062035.1 Candidatus Aminicenantota bacterium
CCATTTCCGTTGAAGGAACCAGCGTGGACTGGGCTGGAAGCTATAACCTTCCAGCTGTCTCTGTGCCAGCCAAGAAACTTAACTTTGTCTGGAATACCTTCTCCCCGAGAATTTCCGTGATATATGACCTATCCGGAAAGGGAACAACACTTCTTAAAGCACATTTTGGAATATACGGAACCCATATTTCCTCCAGCTTCCCATATTATCTTGCCTCAACATATGGTTATGTAAGATGGAAATGGAATGACCTTAACCATGATGGAGCGGTTCAGCCCAATGAAATAAGCAGCCCGCTGGTAAGGGACTACTATGCAGTAAAGGATCCTGACGAACTCTATGACTCCAAACTTTCCTCTCCTCTTACCATGGAATTCACCGCAGGACTTGAAAAACAGCTTTTCGAAGACTTCGCAGCAGGGGTCAACTTTATCTTCAGAAAGAACTACAATGACTACTGGACCCTTTACTACGTGGATGAAAACGGCAATGTAAGGCTTCCTCAGCCCTCTGACTGGGTAATTGGAGGATATATACCTCAGGAATACGGTGGTTATGCCTGGTGGGAATACAAACCCGGCATAGAGGAAACCACAATTCCATGGAGCACCCAGAGGCCGGATTATTATTCCAGATACATGGCATTTGAAATCTTCTTCCACAAGAGAATTTCCTCCAGCAGTCCCTTCATGATAAACGGCTCCTTTACCTATCAGGATTGGAGAAGGTTCTATCCTACAAGGGCCTCCTACAATGACCCCACAAACCACGAACCCACCGAACTTCTTGATAATCACTATGCAGGCTATATTTCCTCAAGCAGCGGTGGAACCAATGCATCCATCAACCCGAGATGGATGGCAAAGCTTGGACTCCTCTACAGATTGCCCTACAACTTCAACCTGAGCGCAATCGTGGTGGCAAGGGATGGATACATTCTTCCCAAGCACTACACAGATTACGATGTGGAAAGGAACGGAATTGGAGACCACCCAACCGTATATATCGCTCCCTACGGAACCTACAGACTTCCGACCTTCCTGCTGGTTAATATGAGACTTGAAAAACTCGTGGTATTCAAGGGAGTTAAAACTTACTTCTCTGCTGATGTATTTAACCTCTTCAACTCCAATACGGCCCTTATGGAAGGATATGAGGTTAACAGCAAAATCTATGAAAAGACCCTCCAGATTCTCAATCCGAGAATCGTGAGACTGGGTATGAGGTTCGAGTTCTAATCGCAGGCTAAAATAAAAAGGGGCGGGATAATCCCGCCCCTTTTATTTCTCATAATAAGAAATAATTAAGCTTACACCTAATAAAACAGTCAGAAGATTTATTTTTAAATAAAAAAATCCCGGGGCTGAGAAACAACCCCGGGAAATATCTTAATTATGCAGACTTACTGAAGCTTTGAGAAATCTATCTTGGAAAGAAAACCCTTCAGGATTTCCATATCCTTGGGATCGGTAAGATTATCAGCTGTAATGGTTATAAAGTATCTACCCTTGTAAACCACAGAAAGCTCACCTGACTTGCTGGATTTGTCGAATTTTTCGATTCCAACCATATCTCCCTGCTTGAAGCTCTTCTCGTAACCGGTTTCAGTTTCCTTCTGATAGTTCATGTTAACCGCAGCGAGGATTCCCATTATCATGGGTTTGACGTTGGTTGCATCTGCCACTTCCACGTGAATATTGATCTTTCCATTGGTGTAATCTGCTTCTGCTCTGGCATAGCTTATTGCTCCAAAGGTGGCCTGTTCGCCATTAAGGTTGCTCTGCTGCCATCCATCTACCTTTGGAAGAACCTCTTTAAGTACTTTAAAATCGATGGGCTTCTCTACCTTGCCTTCCTTTGCCTCTTCAGCAGTCTTTGCCATCTGTTCCCCCATCTTCTGGAGTCCCTTGGCTACCTGCTGCATCTGCTGTGTTGCCTGTTTTACTGCCTCTTCGGCCTGCTTTTCCTCTTTGCTCTTACCGCAAAAAGCCAGCAGTCCCACAAGGGCTAAAACCGCAAAAATTGTAATGAGTTTTCTCATTTTTTACCTCCGTTCTTTTTTGAATTTATTATTGCACACACTATAACTTAAGTTCCTATTTGCAGGATTTCTTCTCCAGTTCCTTGAGTTTTTTATAAAGCCTGATTTCATCCTCGGTAAGAACCATCTGGCTGTTTTTCTGTGTCCTGTATGTCTTCTTTATAACGTTAAGATCAACGTCAAAGCCTATCTTCTTAAATGCTTTCTTGATGCAGGGCTTTTTCTCCATGAGGGTCTCATAGCTGATAACAATACTGCGGGGAATGTTCTCATGGGCAGCTATTATGGCGTTGTTGTTTTCGAACCAGCTCAGACGAAACTGGGAAATGCCGCGCCTCAGCATACTGGCCTTTGCATCTGCCGGATGGCGGAACACAAAAACCGCCCTCATATCGCCTCTTGTGATGTGTCTGTAAAAGAAAATCGCAGGAATAATAACTATTTTCAGCCCGCTTGTTCCTCCAACCTGATTAAGGGTTTCAACTACTCTGTTCAGGGCCTTTGTGTTCTCAAGGGTCATGGCCTCTTCAATGAGCTTTTTCTCAAGTTCCTTGGCAAAGGAAAGCTCGTAATAACCCTTTTTGTTGTATCTATCCGGACCGATATCAGATGGAAATTTTACCCCTGCACTTTCAAGGAGCTGGCAGGTAAGGGATGTACCGCTTCTTGGATGCCCTGCCACAACCACAAGGTCCTTTGGAACGAGGAGCTTAATCTCTTCCTGTCCTATCTCTGTAAGCTCCTTTTTAGCTTCAGCCATATATATTCCTCCTTACTCCTATGAAGTTCTATTCTACCATAAAACCTTGCTTTTTCTGTAATTTATTTATCTGGAAAATATCTAAAGTTCGTACTATAATATAATTGCAGCGTGTCTGCAGGGGATCTCAGAAAACTTAATATGGGCAGGGAGGTTATATGGCAGTATTTTTAATTTTAAATTTAGAAG
>JAMOUL010000098.1 GCA_027062035.1 Candidatus Aminicenantota bacterium
TCCTGGCTTCCCTTTCTTTATCCTCCATTAAAGCATACCCGGGCTCTCTGGATGCAATCCTATCTGCTATGTCTTCTCTGATTCTTATCCACCGAAAGGTGGGTATTCTCCTTACTCTTTCAAGTGCTTTTACAAGATGAGGATTTGTCTCTGCCTGTCCAATTCTACTCCCCGTCTCCGGAGGAATAATACAGGGAACATATTCCTCCAGGGCTTTCCTCTGATGTGGCTGAAGAAGGACCAGAAATTCCTTTGCCCTTTCCCTGGCAAACTCAAGAATCTCATCCACCTGCCTTTTAAACCTGGCATTTACCCTGTGATACTCCTCTGCAATTTCAGAGGATATTCTTCCTTCTTTTCTCAGTTGAGAATAAATCTCCTTCAGAAGTCTTCTCCTTTCCTGAACTTCTGGAGAATTCTCAAGCGCATCCCTGCGTAGAAGAATTTCCCTCTGGGCCTTCTTCAGGAAGTCAATTTGCTGCGGTGTGAGTTCCAGCCCCATCATAAGATTGGCTATCCTGATCTTTTCCCCGATTTTCTCAGGGTTCACTCCAATTAGAAAAGGAATAATTATTAACAAAGACAAAAACTTCCTCATGGGTACCTCCATAAAATTAGATTAAAATCTGCCTGAAAAGGTTCATGATAAGGGAAGGAGTCTTTTTATTTTGAAATTAATATAATCCTTTTACTTAATGAATTATGTTATGATAAACTTTAAATTGATTGAGTAAAATTGGAGGTATATAATAAAGGTATGAGAGGGGTGGTGTTTTATGAAGAGGAGAAGGTGGTAGATTCCCTCATCTCCGCCTTCGAAAAACTTGGTATTTTTATGGAAAAGGGAAGCGGAACCGAAGCTTTTAAGAATCTTCCAAATGTTGATTTCGATTTTTTAATTACTGAGTTCCCCCTTCCGGGTATAGAAAGAAAGGATTTTTTTGAGGTTCTTTCCAAATTATGGAATGAAAAAAAGATATTCACCATTATAGTCAAGGACAAATCCACCGGATTAAGAAGGGGGGACAAACAGGAATTTATTCATATAATAACCAAGCCTGTTGAAGCCGAAGAAATTCTGAACATTATAGTTGATAGATTAAAAATTCCAACTGAAGAACTGGACCTCGCCCCCATTCTGGAGAGCAAAGAAATAGCAGAGAAACTGGAAACTGGCCTTTCCCACTACGGGGTGGGGAAATTTAAGGAAGCTTACAAAGAATGGATCGAAGTTCTGAGAATGGACAATTGCAATGCCAAGGCAATAGAGTACATAAAAATAGC
This sequence comes from Candidatus Aminicenantota bacterium, assembly GCA_027062035.1. GTDB lineage: Bacteria > Acidobacteriota > Aminicenantia > S016-38 > S016-38 > S016-38. Next base: position 1,285 of record JAMOUL010000098.1, read on the forward strand.
TGAAAAGGAATTCCAGAATGCCGGTATAGACCTTTCTGAATTCAGGAAGCTTACCGGTGCCATGAAGGAAGGGGTACCCGAAGACATAAAGTTCAGAGGAACGGACATCTTCACATTAAACAACGAAGCGAGCTTCGAAGGGGAAACAATACATCCCCTTGAAGCCTTTATTCTTTCCAACCTTGATGGAAAAACATCAATTAATAAGATCCTCATGATCCTCCCGGAAGAACAGAAGAGCTGCCTCAGAAATATAATTGCCTACTTCCTATGGAAGGGTTTTATAAAAAAGGTAGAAGAGGAATCCGGGAAATAATTAATTCATTTCCCCTTCGATAGGGCTGCAGGGTCATATTTTTCCATCAGCTTCATTACCTTCTCAACTGGCAAAGCCTCAATGGTTCCCATATGCCCGTGAACTGTTCTCGCTTCAAATAGAGAATTCAAAATTGCTTCCTCGGTAGCCTCTGCTACTGCCTGAAAGAGGGGAGTCATTTTCCCATTGGGAACAAAATCCGTGTCTCCCACAAACTTACCCTTTATTATTCTGTAGGCTGTGGAAAAGGCAATTACATAATCCCCGCTTCCGTTGGATGAAAAACCTCCTGTCCTGGCCAATCCGAATACTGCCCTCCTGGCAAGACGATAAAGGTTCCTGGACGTAAGGGGAGCATCTGTGGCCACAACTATCATACATGAGCCCTTTCTTGAAGCCAGTGGATTTCTCCCAAGGTATCTCCATGCAGGAAACCCGGCTATGGTTATGAGCCCTCCGAAATTGGTCTGTACCAGCACACCCACGGTATAACCTCCCTGCTCAGCCGGTAAGACCCTTGAGGAAGTTCCTATCCCACCTTTATAACCAAAGGCGATGGTTCCGGTACCAGCACCAACAACTCCCTGCTTCACCGTTCCAGAATGGGCATTTTTTATGGCATCCAGCACATCCTCAGCCTTCACCCTTAGTGCCCTGATGTCGTTTAAGTATCCGTCATTGGTTTCTCCCACCACAGGATTAACGGACCGAACCTCCGGGTTATTCTTCAAAGTATAAATGACAAGTGCCCTGGCTGCATCCCATACCGAAAGGGTATTGGTGAGAATAATGGGAGTTTCTATTTCCCCCAGCTCCTTCACCTGGCTTATACCTGTAAGTTTTCCGTATCCATTGGCTATGTACATGGCGGCTGGAACTTTTTCTTCATATATATTTCCGCTATGGGGAAGTATAGCAGTAACACCTGTGCGAATTCTCTTTCCTTCTATAATCGTTTTTTGTCCTACAAGTACTCCTTCAACATCTGTTATTGCGTTAAACCTTCCCGGAGAATAAACTCCTATTTTAATTCCGTAGTCCCTTACCCCTGAAAAGACCATAAAAACGGACAGTAGGAAAAAACCTGCTCTTCTCATACCTCAAGTCTATCACATTCAGACAAGTGGTTTCTTACTATTTTCTGCTGGAATGTATCCAGCACAAACCCTCTCTGCCACGCAATTGGTGGGCAAATCATCGTAATAAAAGGAAACCTTTCCCCTTTTCATTCCACCCCTTATTCTACCGTCAACGTTGCATCTTAACCCACGATATCCCATCATCCTCCGGGTAATTTACATGAGTTATAACAAAGAGTACATAAAATGCCGTTTTAAGGAGGAACCTCATGGAAAGAAAAG
>JAMOUL010000099.1 GCA_027062035.1 Candidatus Aminicenantota bacterium
CTTCAAAAGAAATGGGGTGGGAGAGTTCAGACTTTATGATCCTATTTCTGATGGACCATATGCTCTTTTGCTCAAAAATACAGATACAAGGAATCTGGATCCCACCAATTTTGAACAGATCTACGAGTATATAAGGCAGGCCCATCCCACTCTTGCAGATATTTCCCTTTCTCTTATTCCCGGACAGATCCCATTTGGCTATCAGCCGTCTCTTACTGCATCTTCCATTGTTTCCAAAGTTCTGACCATTCCGGAAAGGGAATTCGACACTTCATATGCTGAAGATTTTCTCAAGTACAAGGGTATAGTGGATGTAGACTACACAATGAACTATATAAATGCCAGATTCTACGTTTATGTTTCCAAGGATCCAGGGTTTGATTTGAACTTTCTACATTACATAATTGAGCCTTCCAGGGTAAGTTTTGAAAGGATAAATAAGAAAAATATAGCCAATTTTGAGGTGACAGCCAGCCTCAGAGATGAGAAAGGAAGACTAATTTTCCAGTATAAAAACAACTTCACCCTTAAACTTTCCGATAATCAGGTTGGCTCGGTAAGGGGGGGAGGAGTATCGCTCCAGGGAGAATTTCCTGTTATAGAGGGTAAATACAATCTGGTTATCCTTGTAAAAAATACCATATCCAAGGAATTTTCCTACATAGATACAAAAATAGAAGTTCCTGTTCCCGATGAATTTCATATAGAGAAACCACTTGTGGCCTTCGGTAAGAAAACCGTTTCCATGTATGCTTTGAAACCCTTTACCTTCAACAATATTTTCTTCCTGACAGATGCAAAGAGGGCCTTTTCTGCCAAGGATACCCCTGTCATATATGTGAAGATATGTTCTGTTCCCAGATCTGTATGGGAAAAGGACGAGGTGGAAATCATTGCCTCGTCAGAGGAAGAAAATTTTACAATTAAAAAAATAAAATTGAACACCCTTCCTTATAAAAAGGATATTGAGCTGGTTGTAATCCCTGAGAAAAAGCTTCCTTCCGGTGAATATGAGGTATATGCAAAGATCGGAGATTTAAAATCTCCGTCTGAGGAAATGATAATTTCACCTATTTCAAGGATAGCCCGTCCCGTAATTTCATCCAGTATTATGCCTTTGAATAATCAGTTTCTCATTTACCTTTCTGTGGGAAGTGAGTATTCGAGAAAGGGAAAACCGGAAAAAGCAATTTTTTATCTCGAAAAGAGTTTTAAATTGAAACCGGATTACAAAGAAACAGCTCTTCTTCTTGCCCAGAATTATCTTCTTCTAAAACAGCCTCGGAAGGCACTTGCAGTGCTTTCTAACTTTCAGGAAGAGGGAGAATATGAAATCATCTTCTACAAAGGTAAAGCTTTTGAACAGATGAAACTTTTTGAAAGGGCTATTTCCTACTATAAAAGGGCTCTTCATATTTACGACAGTGATCCCAGAATTCTAAATTCTCTTGGAATTTGTTATTTGAAAATTGGAAAAAAAGAGGAAGCTAAGAAGGCTTTAGAGGCTTCATTAAAGCTTAATCCAGAACAAAAGCAAATAATTGAAATTCTAAAAACCATAGATTGAATTTGATTTCAGGAACCATTCGTAATATATTTATATAGTGATGGAAGACAAAAAGGATGGGCTTCTTGTTAAAAAACCTCCCAAAAAAATAGGACAAATTTTAATTGAACAGGGAGTTATTACCCCTCAGCAGCTTGAACTTGCTCTAAAGGAACAAAAAAGAACCAAGGAAATGCTGGGAGAAATTTTAGTAAATCTTGGATTTATAACGAGGGATGCCCTCGCAACTGCACTTGCGTCACAGTCAGAAGTAGAAGCTGTAGATGTTAAAAATATAAAAGTGAGGGAGGATGTTTTAAAACTTATACCTGAGGAAGTCGCTAAAAGACTTAAGGTTTTCCCCTTTGATTCGGATGATAATACCATCTACGTGGCTATGGCCAATGTCTTTGATCTCAGGGCCATTTCAGAACTGGAGAAGTTGACTGGTAAATATGTGAAGGTTTATTCTGCCCCGGAGAGCGATATTCTTCAGGCCATAGAAATGAACTATGCCGGTGAAACTTCAATAGAAGAATTGATAGAGAAATCCATTGAAATTGCCTCACATGCAGCTGCTCAGGATATTGTCAGTGAGCGGCCTGTCGTGAGGCTTGTGGATCACATCATTATAAAGGGAATAGAAGACGGAGCCACGGATATACATATAGAGCCAGAAGAAAGTATCGTGAGGACAAGATACAGAATAGATGGTGTTCTATTCCCGGGCCCCATCATTCCAAAGGTACTTCGTCCAGCTATAGAGACCAGGCTGAAGATTATTTCAGGAGCCAACATTGCTGAGTCCAGAGTCCCTCAGGATGGAAGAATAACCTATAGGTACGGGAAAAAAAGGTTCGATATAAGAGTAGCATTTTTCCCCACCATTCACGGAGAAAACATAGTTCTGAGGTTACTTGATAAGTCAAGGCTGGTTCTTGGACTTGCTGAACTGGGTTTTTCCCAGAGGCATCTTGAAATATTTCAATCTCTTATCACAAAACCATATGGACTTATTCTCGTTACCGGGCCTACAGGTGCCGGAAAGACCACCACTCTATATTCAGCCATTAATTATTTAAACTCCATTGAGAAAAATATTATGACCATTGAAGATCCAGTGGAGTACGAGTTTCCCCTTATAAGACAGAGTCAGGTCAATCCCAAGGCTGGATTTACTTTTTCTGAAGGTCTAAGGGGTATTTTAAGAAACGACCCGGACATTATACTCATAGGAGAAATCAGGGATAGAGAAACCGCTGAGATGGCTGTGAGGGCAGCACTTACCGGCCATCTTGTTTTTGCAACCCTGCATACAAATGATTCTATCTCTGCCATTCCGAGACTGGTGGAGATGGGGGTGGAAAAGTTCCTTATAGCTTCTTCATTGATAGGAGTTGTTGCCCAGAGGCTTGTCAGAAAGCTCTGTAATCATTGTAAGGTTCCATATACCCCAACAGAGGAAGATCTCAAGAAAATAGGGTGGCACTGGGAGCCCAATCCGGTGTTTTATAAAGCTACCGGGTGCGACAAATGCAGGAACACCGGCTATAGGGGGAGAACGGGTATTTTTGAAGTTTTCGTGATCACTAAGAGAATAGCAGCCATGATAGCTGAGGGTAAACTTTCTGATCTTAAAGAAGCTGCTCTTTCCGAAGGATTTGTAACTCTATTTGAGGATGGGATTGATAAGGTTAGAAGAGGAATAACTTCTATTGAGGAAGTGTTCAGGGTAACCTACGGAGAGATCTGATGCCTGTCTATACCTATGTGGCTAAAGATATAGAGGGCAGGACAGTAAAAGGACATCTTGAAGCTATGGATGAAGTGCAGTTAAGGGCCACCCTTCGGTCTCGTAACCTTTATGTACTGGAAATAAAAAGGGAGAAGGACCGTCCCCTCAGAGAAAGGGGAAAGCTTTCGAGAAGAGAGCTTATAATTTTTACCGTCCACATGGCTACTTCCCTTGAGGCAGGAATTCCCCTGGTTACAGCGATTGAAGATTTTGCAGAGGAAATAGAAACAAAGAAGGCTATTTTTCAGGGGCTTGCGTCCATGATAAATGCTGGTATGAGCTTTTCCGATGCTCTGGAGCGATATCCGAGGGCCTTTCCATCTGTATATGTGAATATTGTGAGAGCCGGAGAGGCGACTGGAAATCTCGATAAGGTGCTATGGGACCTTGTGAGGTTTATGGAGTGGCAGGAGGAGGTTGCCAGGCAGGTTAAACAGGCGTCCATTTATCCAGCTATAGTCATTTTAATGGTAATAGGAGTTTTGACCCTGTTGATGACCTTCACCCTTCCGAGGATTGTTCCCATTTTGAAATCCTATAATGTGGAGTTGCCATGGATGACCAGAATGTTTATTGCCATTTCAGAGTGGTTTCAGACCTATTGGTGGATGTTAATCCTTGTAATAGGTGGCTTTATCCTTTTCTATAGGTTCACCTATAGATATTCCCGAGGGTGGAGACGTTTCTGGGATTCTATAAAACTTAAAATCCCTGTATTTGGAGACCTTCAGCACAAACTTGCCTTTTCAAGGTTTTCCCATTATCTCGCTATTCTTTATAAAGCGGGGATAGGTCTTCTACAGGCCCTTTCAATAGTGGAAAATGTGGTGGGTAATGAGATAGTTGCTGAGGGAGTTAGCAGGATAAGGGAACGTGTTATGGCAGGAGAGAAAATATCCGACGCTATGAAGACAGTTCCAATTTTTCCAAGGCTTGTTATAAGAATGATGGCCGTAGGAGAGGAAACAGGTAGGATAGATGTCACACTGGAGAAGGTATCAGATTATTACGATAGGGAGGTGCCGGCAGCTATAAGAAGGTTTTTCTCTGTGCTGGAACCTGCTATTATTATATTCCTGGGGGTCGTTGTGCTGTTTCTTGCCCTTGCAATATTCCTTCCAATATATAAGCTGGCATCAACAATAGGAGCACAGGCAAGATGAGTAAATCCGGGTTTTTGATATTGAGTCTGGAGGAAAATTACCTCAGGCTCTTAAAGGTTGAGAAAAAGGGGGGATGGTATCTGCTTCATGATCCTGTATATCATCCTGTGCAGGATGGCGATTACCTGGGCACCCTTGCATTCATTTCCGCGTCTTATCCCGTTAAAGGATATGATACTTATGTGGTATGGCCTAAGAAACGCACATTTTCTACCCTTATGAAATTACCTCCCATGAAGAAGGGGGAGGCCAGACTTGTTATAGCCAATGAATTAAGGGACATAGTGCCTTTTTCAGGAGAATTTACCTTTGAGTTTACAAAAGCAAGAGGAGAGGGGGAAGATTTCTATTTTGTATATGCTGCGGAAAAGGAAGAGATAGAGACATTTATTTCAGGGCTGGAGAGGTTTAAGTTAAATGTAAAAGGAGTGGTCCTTAAAGAAGTTTCAATCCAGCTTCTTCTGGAAAAATACGTGAAGGACCTGGGGATAGTAGGATTTCTTCACATTTATGAGAGTACCGGAAGTTTTTACATCTTTAAAGACGGTGTGGTTGTTCTATCAAGAGATTTTTCTTTGCCTTCCGGAGAGGAAATAAGGGCTATACGCGAGGAAATACTGAGGTCAGTTCAGTATTTCAAGCAGTTTTTAAGAAATTTTGTTATGGAAGAGATATTTATACTGGCGCCACCTCAATACAAAATTGCGTATGAAGAAATTTTACCTACCCGTATGAAGGTTACGGATGTACTGGAAGAAGGATTATTAAACGGTCTTTCCATCAGGTATTCATCTCAGATACAGGAAAATCAGCAGGAATTCATTCTTCTTTTCCTTTACCTTATAGGAACTGTCCTGCTGGAGGAGAGAAAGAGCTTTCCAAATTTAATTCCTGAGGATTATGTTTATAATAAAAAAATACCTTCGGCCATAGCAGTATTCGCCATAGAAATTCTTTTCTCAGCAGCCCTTGTTGGAGGTGGAATATATCTTTTAAATTCCTATAGAAGTTCTTCTCAGAAAGCCATGGATCAGATCCTCAGGAAGTATTCCGAGGTGGAGACAAAAATTGCACGTCTTGAAGCGGTTAAAAAACAGAGAAAGGAAACCTGGAAAAAATATTATGACCTTTATATAAACCAGGAAAGGGCTACATTGATAGGAAAGATAATCAAAGATTTTTCCGAAAATGCACCGGTTAATACTGTATTCGATTCAGTCAAATTTTCCTTTGAAGGGAGAAAGATAAAATTTGAAATATCAGGAGCAATTCTTGAAAAACCAGGGATAGGGAATCAGCAGTTTCTTTCATATTATGATCGAATGAAGCTTATATATCCCAGCATAATTTTTACTGAAATAAAAAATGTTCTGGAAGCAGATCCCTTCTTTCCTGTGAATACCCCTGTACCCAAAGTTAAGTTTGTTATAAAGGGGGAAAAGGAGGTAAAACTTGAAATTAAGTAAAAAACAACTTTATTACCTTCTTAAAATTTCAGGGCTTGTTCTGTTTTCCCTTCTGCTCTTTCTGTTTATTTCCCTCTATTTTTATTCCTCTATAAGTGCTTCCACTGCTATGAGGAAGAAGACAGAAGAAATGAAGGCAAAAATTCAGATTTATGAGATGGAAACCTCCAGGTTTGTTGCGCCTACAGCTGCGGAGAAGGAATTTGCTGACAAAATCAATTCAGAATGGACCAGGACCTTTTCCTTTCCCTGGACAAGGGAAGAAATTGCCCGCAGGGTTTCCGAATTTGTCTCCCTTATTGAGCAAAAACAGAATGAGTACAGGATAGAAAGACTTAGCATGAGTTCTGACAATGAAATAATTAAAATTATTCTGGGAAAGAAAACGGACTATTCTCCAATTTCTCACGTAAGGAATTTAAAAGCCAATCCTGATGTTATTAGAATTATCGTCGAATATAAAGGAACTACCATAAATGGAATAAGATTTGCTCAGGATGTAATTTCCCACGCCCGCAGGTTTGATCTTGAAGAATTCGATATTACCAGGGGTAAGGGGCTCTTCTTCAGGATAATATTTAATTTAAAGAAGGTTGGAAATGAATAAAAAGAACGCTGGTGCAGTAATTTTTCTTGTACTTGCTTTAGCATTCCTGTGGTACAGGCTATTTTATAGCAGGGAAGATAAAAACAGATTCGTAAAAAGGGAAACATCCGTTACTTCTACTACCATTTCCACTCCTGTTTCTCCCATTGAAATCTCAACAGGAGAAATAAACGAAGGATTATTTCTTTATCCTATAAATACAGTACTTCCTGAAACCCCTCCCAGAGTTCAGTATCTTGGAGAGCTCTCGTACGATCCCTTCAAGGTACCCATTCAATATTTAATGAGCTCAGGGAAGGGCAGTCAGGTAGTGGAGTTAAAGCTAAGTGCTATAATAACTGTGGGCAACAGGAGAATTGCTATAATTAATGGGAAGAGGCACAAGGAAGGAGATATGCTGGGACCTGTAATGATAAAGAAAATAGAGGGTAACAGGGTTTACCTGCAAACACCCATGGGAGAAGATTTTCTTCAACTTTATAGTGAGAAGTCGCATATGAAAATAGACTTTTCTTCTCCTGGTTCAAAGGAGGGAGGCGAAAAATGAAGAAACTTATGGCTTTGTTATTTTTATCTTTTTTATTAATACAGTGCGGGGGTAAGAAAGCTAAAACCGTCCCTCCCGTTTCTGAAAAACCCGGGACGGAGGTAAAGGCCCCTGCAAAGGTAAAAACCCCTCCAGTTAAAATACCTGCCCGGGATATTGTTAAACAAACGAGAAGGCGGGGCAAAACTCAGAAGATGACAATAAAACTGGAAGGTGGCGATCTCAAACAGGTATTAATGGCCATGATGACAGCAACAAAATATTCAGTTGTAATAGACCCGGAAGTGAAGGGCACAGTTCCACAGATGGACCTTAAGGATGTGACCCTTGACCAGGCTCTTTATTATATTCTAACCCCGCTGGGGTATGATTATCGCTGGGAAGGCGATGTTCTCCATGTTTATAAACCCAAAATGGTAACCCGCATTTTCACGATAAACTTTCTTCCTGCTCAGAGAAAGGGGACAAGAAAGGTTTCCTATTCCAGTATATCCTCCATGGCAGGTGGGCTGGGAGGAGCTGCAGGAACGCAGAACATAGGAGGAGTAGGAGGCATTGCAGGGCTGGGAGGAATTGGGACCGGTACATCGGGATACGGCATGGCAGGGATGGGTATGGGAATGGGTTTGAATGCCAGTACAAGCACAATTGACACCAAGACAGACACAAATCTATGGTCTGATATTGCCCTCGGCCTTTCCACACTGATCTTCAATAAACCACAGTCCAAAATTAAGGAAGAACCAAAGGCTGTTAGTATATCCGACGATGAAGGAAGACAGCTGATAATCAGTCCGCAGTCTGGAATTGTAATGGTTAGAGCCGAGGAGGAGAAAATAAATCAGGTTGCATCCTTTATAGAAAGTGTTCAGGGTTCTGCACAGAAGCAGGTATGGATGGAAGTAAAGATCGTGGAGGTGAAGTTAAACGCAGGGCATCAGCTCGGAGTTAACTGGGAATCAGTTCTGAAGGCCGCTGGATTTTTTGGCACCCTTCCTTCAACTTCCACCCTCCTTTATCCTGCCACATCGTTTAAATCTGGCAATGTAAGTTCTCAGGAACTGGCTGGAGATGATAAGGGGCTTTTTACCTTCTCAGTATCCAATAAAAAACTTGACCTTGTTATAGAAGCCCTCAGAACTCAGGGTAAGGTTGAAGTGCTTTCATCCCCCAGGATCTCCGCTCTTCAGGGCGAAAAGGCTCTTATAAGGGTGATAAGAGAACAGCCCTTCTTTACCATGCAGACCCAGATTTCCCAGAGTTATGGCAGTCAGGTGGTGGCTCCTACCGTTATGGTGCAGGTGGTGCCCGTTGGTGTTGTACTGGACATTATTCCCTCAATAGGCTCAGATGGAAACATAATTTTCAGTATAAACGTGGACGTTTCAGAACTTGTGAGGGTGGAGGAATTCTCAGTTGAGAATTCCAGAGCCTCTCAACCTGTAATTGACAGACGTAGCATAGATACGGTCATAAAGGCAAAACAGGACCAGACTGTTATAATTGCCGGGATAATTAAAAGAAGAAAAAGCGTGGTGGAAAAGGGAGTGCCTTTTCTTATGAATTTACCGGTAATAGGGTCTGCCTTCAGGAGAAAGGAAGTTGTCTGGGACAATTCAGAACTTGCCATATTCATAACCCCTGTGATAGTGAGTGGAAAGAGGGTTGAGGAGCTTACGAAAGAAGAAAGGGAGAGGCTGAGAAGGGCTCTGGAAGAGATACCCCCTGACAAAAAGAGCATTGGGCTTATAAAGTAAGATGTACGAAAAATTCTATGGTTTTAAAGCAAGACCCTTCCCTCTTACCCCCGACCCCAAATTTTTCTTTATGAGCAGGGCTCATCTTGAAGCCCTGGAGCATCTTATTTATGGCATAAATAGAGGAGATGGATTTATAGTGATTATTGGAGAAATAGGCGCAGGAAAAACCACTCTTTCGCGCATACTTCTTGAGAAACTTTCTCCTGTAATGCCCACCTCCCTTATCCTGAACCCTTTTCTGGATGAAGATGAGCTTTTAAGAGCTATTCTGGACGACCTCGGGGCACCCTATGAAACCCGTGGGAAGAAAAAGGAAGCACTTCTGGAGCTTCTGCAGAAATTTCTCATTGATAAAGTGGTAGAAGAAGGGAAAAGGGCTCTGGTCATTATTGACGAGGCCCAGAATCTCAAAATATCCGTTCTCGAGGAATTGAGAATCCTGTCCAATCTTGAAACCAACAGGGAGAAGCTTTTGCAGATAGTGCTTTTCGGTCAGGATGAGCTTGCGGAAAGGCTTGAACTTGCACAATTGAGGCAGCTTAATGAAAGAATTTCCATAAGATATTATCTGGAACCTTTACAGAAGCAGGAAGTGGGACCTTATATTCATTACAGGATAAGACAGGCCGGGGGTTCCGAGAAACTAAAATTTACTTCAAGGGCAATTCATAGAGTATGGAAATTTTCCAGAGGTAAACCAAGACTTATAAATATGATCTGCGACAGGGCCCTTCTGGCAGGTTTTGTTGAGCAAAAATGGACTATCGATGAAAGGTTAGTTAAAAGGGCTGAAAAGAGTATAAGGGGAGAGAATAGAAGTATCTGGAGAAGGAAACCCTTCTGGAAAAGAATCTTTTCACGCAAAACCAGGGGGATAGAAGATGAGTTTGATCTCTGAAGCTCTGAAGAAAGCTGAAGACAAGAGGAGGGGGATGGAAGAAAGGATAAGTGTTCCTCTTCCACCCCGTCCTTCCGGGAGAAAAAATAAAACGCTCTGGTATTCACTGGCAGTATTTCTTGTGTTATTGATTGTTATTCCCCTGGTTGTTACTTTTTTTGTAAAAAAAGGTGAAGGGACGACCCGAAGGGTTCTTCAGAAGGAGACACGCACCGTTACCCAGCGGAAGGAGCCAGTGGTACAGTCAACAGAAACGGGGCAGGAAAGTGTAAACAAAGTTAACACTATTCAACCATCGCAACAAAAGCCTGTTCGCCAGGGGAAACCGTCATTTGTCCCTGTTCCGGTTACTGAACAGGCACTTCAAATGGGGCGCCAGAAAGCTTCCAGACCGATTTTCCATCCAGAAAGAGGTGAAAAGAAATCTGGTTTTACACCACCATCGGAGGCCTCATCTGTCAGTGTACAGGGAAAGGAGGAAATTAAGCCAGAGGAAAAACCCAGATTGGTCATTAAAATAGAGGAGAAAACCGCAAAGGATTGCAACGCTATAATGGATGAGGGTAAATATAGTGAAGCTGAAAAATGTTTCCGCGAACAGCTCAAAAAGGGAGAAACACGCGAACTTTTAAGCTCCTTTGGGATTTGTGAGCTCAAATTAAAAAAATGGCAGGAAGCCGAGAGGGCTTTTGAAAAGGCGATAAAAATGAATTCTACATCGTCCTTGCTCTGGTTTAACTATGGGATATCTCTGTTTCGTCAGAATAAAATTGATAGAGCAGAGAAGGCCTTTTCCCTTGCTTTAAGAATGGACCCTCCGATCTGTGAGGCCCATTATTATCTTGGATTATGTAAGGATATGAAGGGACAGGTTCAGGAAGCGCTTTTAGATTACAAACTTTCCCTTGCATGTGATCTTCCATCCGAAATCAGGAGCTGGGTCGTTCAGAGGATAGCACTTATTATAAAGGGGTCCTCTCGCTGAATAAATTTACCTTCTGTAAACTATTTTTCCGCCTACCACTGTCATAATGACTTTGTTTTTGAGGTATTCTTCGGGTTTTATGCGGGTAAAATCCTTTTCCCATACCACAAAATCTGCAAACTTTCCGACTTCCAGACTCCCTATTTTCTTCTCCAGCCGTAAGGAATAGGCTGCATTTATTGTGGATGCCATGATCGCATCCTCTATAGAAATGCGTTCAGAGACATTCCAGTCGAGGCGTTTTACGGCAGCGAAGAAATTTCTTCTGGGGTCTATGGGCTCTACAGGCCAGTCGGTTCCAAAGGCAAGAGGAAGATGTAAATTTAGAAAAGTTTTCCAGGGATAGGAGTGCTTTGCCCTTTCCTTTCCTATTCTGTCCTCAACAAATCGGATGTCCGTTAAAAGATGGCATGGTTGTACTGAAGGTACTACGTGATACGTAGCGAATAATTTTAGATCCTGAGGGTCGTAAACCTGTATATGTTCCAGGCGATGACGGGCATCAGGTCTGGGATACTGGAGTTGAGCCCTTCTATATGCTTCCAGTCCAAGATATACAGCTCTGTCGCCTATCGCGTGAAAGGCTATTTGAAATCCTGCCCGATGGTACATAAGAACTTCATCGAACAAATCCTCCGGTTTTATGACGAGAATACCCCTGGAGGTAGTTCCTCTAAAGGGTTCTTTCATGGCAGCGGTTCTGGAACCCAGAGTTCCATCTATGAAACCCTTGACAAATCCAAAGTATATGAAGTTAGAGTTCCACCCCTCAATCTTTCTTTTCAATTCATGGATCTTCTCCAGACCATATTCCATATACGGGTTAAATACAATCCTCAGGGGAAGCTGGTTCTTTAGTTCCAGCTCTCGATAGGTAAAGGCGATGTCGTATTCTGACATGTCGGCAACGGTGGTTACCCC
>JAMOUL010000100.1 GCA_027062035.1 Candidatus Aminicenantota bacterium
TATCTTCACCAAGGACCCGGAAGTGCTTCATCACGGAGCTATAGTGTTCAGATTTTTCATGGCAGCACAGCTGTTTGTTGCCATTAATATCACCATTTCCTCTTCCTTCAGAGCTGCAGGCGACACCATGCCCCCCCTGTATGTTTCCATGGGAAGATTATTGCTGCTCGCTATAATGGCTCCCATACTGGGAAAATTTTTCGCCCTTATGGGAATATGGGAGTCCATAATAATCTCCTCGTTTATTTCATCCATTCTGTCCATAACGTTTTTCGTAAAAAGGGACTGGAAAAAGAGGGCAGTAACAAGGCATTTTGCCATGAATTCAAAATAGGAGGAGGATATGAAAAGGCTCGGGGACGAATTTATAAGGGAAGGCGAAGGAGAGGAAAAACACCTGCCTTTAATTGAAGCACCTGAAAGGGTTAAAGCCGGAGAATCCTTCGAAGTAAAAATCAGGGTTGGAAAAGAGCCACATCCCAGCACCCTGGAACACCATATAAGATGGATTCAGGTATTTTTGAAACCTGAAAACAGGCCCATGCTTCACATCACCACCTTTGAGCCCGGTCCAGCTGTTGTAGAACCTGGATTCACTTTTAAGATGGCGCTGGATAGACCTGCCTCCATTTATGTGCTTTGCTATTGTAATATCCATGGAATATGGGAAAATAGCCTTGAAATAGAGATTTCTTAGGTTCCTTACTTTATTCCCAGCCGTTTCATGGCCATATTCAAAGTTGACGGGTTCATCTTTAAAATCTCCGCAGCCTTTTTCTGAACTCCCCCTGCCTCTTCCAGTGCTCTATTTATAAGCATCCTTTCAAATTCTTCCATTAATTCCTTGTAGCTCTTTCCTCCAAGTTTAATCGGAACTTCCCCGATTGAACCGCGTCTTATGTTTTCCGGGAGGTCCTCAACATCTATCCACTCCCCCCGTGATAGAACAACTGCACTCTCTATTGTATTTTTGAGCTCTCTTACATTTCCTGGCCAGTTATACGAAAGAAGTTTTTCCATAGCGGCTTCTTTAATCCCTTTTATGTTTTTCCCGTGTTCCCTGGAGAACATCTCGAGAAAATGGAATATAAACAGGGGTATATCCTCCTTTCTTTTTCTCAAGGGAGGTAACTTGATCTTAACAACGTTTATCCTGTAATAAAGGTCGTCCCTGAATCTCCCTTCTGCAACAGCATTTTCTATGGACTCATTTGTAGCCACAATGATACGAACATGTGCCTTGAGTGGTTTGGTTTCTCCCAGCCTTATAAATTCCCTTGTCTCAAGAAACCTCAGCAATTTTGCCTGGGTAGGAAATGGCAGGGTTGTTATATCATCAAGCAAAAGAGTCCCTCCGTGGGCTTCCTCAATAAATCCCCTCTTGTCTTCTGCTGCTCCTGTAAAGGCTCCCCTTTTATGTCCAAAAAGATGCGATTCAACCAGCTCCGGAGGAATGTTTCCGCAATGAAACACTATAAAGGGTCCCCTTTTCTGTTTTGACCGTCTATGAATCTCCTCGGCTACCACCTCTTTTCCTGTTCCACTTTCCCCCTCAATTAACACCGTCGCATTTGTATCCGCCACCTTTTCTATTATCTCGTAGACCTCGAGCATCTTTTTATTCTTTCCAATGAGCTGACCGTATCCCTTAACGTTCTCGAGCTTCTTTTTAAGCTCGATATTTTCCCTCAAAATCTCCCTGAGTTTTAAAGCCCGTCTTACCCTGTCGAGAAACACTTTGTTTGAGAAGGGTTTTTCAATGAAGTCAAAGGCCCCATCCTTTATAGCCTTAACAGCGGACTCCACAGTGCCATATGCGGTAAGTACGATTATGGGTGTCTGGGGAAGATTTTCCTTGAGGGTGGGTATGAAATCAAGACCGTTTCCATCAGGAAGTCTGAGATCAAGAAGTATAAGGTCAAATTCCCTGTTCTTTATCATCTCCGAAGCATCCAGAAGGGTATAGGAAGGTACCACCTCAAGACCTATGCTCTCAAGGAGCATTTTCATAACGTCCTGCACTACTTCTTCGTCGTCTATTACAAGCACTCTACGCATTTATCCTCCCCAGGGGCAAAGTAATTCTAAATGTGGTTCCCTTTCCCTCTTCACTTATAACTTCTATTTCTCCCCCGTGCTCCTTTACTATGGCAAAGGTAATGGAAAGTCCCAGCCCCGTTCCACCAGGCCTTGTTGAAAAGAATGGATCAAAGATCTTGGGTAGATATTCAGCAGGAATTCCCTTTCCTGTATCGGAAAACTCCACCTTTGCCATTCCATCTTCTTCCCAGCCCCTGACTTCTATTTTTCCCCCTTCCTCAAGGGCTTCCAGGGAATTGGAAAACAGGTTGAAGAAAACCTGCTGCATCCTATCAGGATTAACCTCTGCCCACGCTTTCCCGTCTATACTAACTGTTACCCTCTTCTTTTTTATCTGGGGATTTAAAACTTCTGCCACATCCTTTATTATATCAATTAAATCAGCCCTAACAAAGCCTTCATGGGACCTTCTGGAAAAGTTAAGAAGGCTTCTGACGGTCTTCATAATTCTTTTTATCTGGGCCTGAATCCTTTCTATATATTCAATTTGCCTGCCCTTCACTTCCTCAGAAAGCATTTCAAGATAGCTCATTATACCCGTGATAGGCGTATTTATCTCATGCGCGATTCCAGCTATTAATACACCAAGAGAGGCGAGCTTCTCAGAAGTTATAAGACGCTGCTGAAGCATAAATCCCTCGGTTATATCCTCAAGGGCAAATATGTATCCTCTGGCTCTCTTAAAGGAAGTTTTAAGAATGGAAAATAATCTTTTTTCTCCTTTCTTATTTGTTATCCATCTTTCATAGGCCCTTCCTTCTTCCAGTGATAGAAGCTCCGGAGCGAGTTTTTCTATCTCTGAAGGGGTAAAACTCCTCTCCGCCTCCTTGTTCATTTTTATAACCCTTCCT
>JAMOUL010000101.1 GCA_027062035.1 Candidatus Aminicenantota bacterium
ATCAACAGATTTGTGGAAAAGGATGCTCAATGTGGTGGTTCTAACAATTTCCTTCTTTATAACATTTTTACCCCAGATGATAGCCTTTAAGATTCTGTATGGGAGCTATTTTACAGTGCCCCAGGGGGGAAAATTCTTAACCTCTTTCCCGAGGTATATGTTCCACGTACTTTTTTCGGGACACCACGGACTTTTCAACTGGCATCCCTTATTGATAATAGGGCTAATAGGTTTTCTCCTTCCCCTGAAAATAAAAGATCCGGATTTCTCCTCCAGGACATTCTTTTACCTCGCCCTCCTCGCATTTCTCCTCCAGTGGTGGATGAACGGCTCTATAACCCAGTACTGGGCCGGGGCTTCGTTTGGAGCAAGGAGATTTATTTCTTCACTGGCTTTTCTTGCTTTAGGAACGGGAAATTTCATAAAATTCATACTTTCCAGTAAAAGAACCACAAAATTTTATATATTGCTTCTCAATCTTTTCTTCATAATCAATTTCTTCATGGTTAAAGCCTTTTCAAAGGTCATTCCTGCTGAAGAACCCTTCGGGTTTACGAAAATCATACAATCGATGTTTACTGACTTTTTTACCATCATAAGCCCCAAAACAATGATATTTTTAATTCTTTACCTGGCAGTTCTGAATACCGGATTCCATCTAATTATTACACCCCGATTCCGGGAAATCAGAACGGCACGATAATTTTTTACTTCAACTCCGGAAAAACTACAGGTGGAAGTTTCCTCTGCCTGAGCATGGAGTTCAGTTCGACAATGTCCTTCTCAAGGAATTTCTTTATTTCTTCACGAAGTTTTCTGTGTTCCACTTTAAGCTCGTCAAGAAATTGCATTTGAGGTTCTGTAGGAGCTCTAAAAGCAACCTGCATTTCCCACATAAGCCCCATCAGGTTTTCTATGAGCTTGTTACTTTCTCCCCAGTAGTACTCACTTGCATAGGTTTTTTCCCTTCTTGTAAGTTTGTATTTTAACTCCCCGGCTCTTGAAATTTTATCCTTAATTGCTTTACTGCAATCATCGGGAACCTTTCCATAGAGCTCTTCTGCTGTTTTCAAAAGGGATTTAAGCTGTCTTTCCACGCTCTCAAGGGTTTCTATTTCCCCGGTTACAGTGGAAACCATATCCCTGAGTTCCAGCAAAATTCCTGACAGTTTCCTGAGGTCTTCCAGATTATATTTAACAGCAGGATCCATCCTCACATCCAGCTCTCTGCTCATCTCATAGGAGCCTATTTTTACCTTCACCGTGTATTTTCCGGGAAGCACCCTGGGGCCTCCTCTAAGGCTTCTCCACCCTCCCGAGCCTTTTTTAACCTTTGCTGGTTCATGGCCCAGATCCCAGACTGCAAGGTTAACTCCCTCATGGGGTTTTAACCTGATTTCCCTTATAAGCTTTCCTTCCCCGGAATATACCTGCAATGTGGCCTTTATCCCATTCTGTGGTTTATCCTTCAGATAATAGTAGATCAGGGCGCCATAAGGAGGGTTGGGTCCCACAAATGGCTTGTCACCCATTGCATATCTGGATCCCAGTGGGGAATACAGCATGGCAGGTCTGGGCTGGAATAAGTAAAATTTCCTGCTTGATGCCTCCCTGGCCCTTTGAACTGGAGTAGCATCATCAAAAATCCAGATGCCTCTGCCATGGGTTCCAAGGATCAGGTCATTTTCCCGGGGGTGTATCAAAATATCGTGTACAGCCACAGGAGGAAGGTTCTTCATTCTCAATGGTTTCCATGTTCTTCCCTTATCCCATGAAACAAAAAGACCCAGTTCAGTTCCCGCATATAGCACTTCAGGATTACCGGGGTCTTCCTTTACCACATGGACATAGGCCCCGTAGGGAAGGCCATCGGTAATCTTCTTCCAGGTTCTGCCATAATCCCGGGTTACAAATATGTAGGGTGAAAAGTCGTCAAACATATGTCTGTCAAAGGCCACATAAGCAATGGCCGGAGAAACCCTGGAGGGTTCTACATGTGATACAGGGGTCTCAGGTTTTATCCCCTTTACCCTGCCCACAACGTTCTGCCAGTGTTGACCTCCATCCAGGGTAAGCTGGAGATTACCATCATCAGTACCGACCCAGATCACGCCCGGTTTTACTGGAGACTCTGCAAGGGAAATTATGGTGCAGTGGTACTCAGCCGTTGTACTTTCCGGAAATATTGGCCCACCAGCAGCTTTTAATTTTTCCGGGTCATTGGTTGTGAGGTCAGGGCTGATCTTAACCCATGTGAGTCCGAAGTCTGTGGACTTAAAAACCACATTGCCTGCGAAATAAACGGTCATGGGGTCATGAGGAGATTGAACAATTGGTGCATCCCAGTCAAAGCGATACTTCAATTCTCCAGCAGGTCCTCCATCGTTCCTCCTGGAATACGGACTATTTGATATAACCTCTCCTGTTCTTACATTTACTCTGGAAATCCCACCTCCCTGATACTCCACAAGATATATCCATGGGTCCTTCGGGTGAGGGACAACAAAAAAGCCATCTCCTTCTCCCACTTTGTACCAGTGGTCATTCAGTATACCCGGAAAACCCCTTGTTCTTGATGGACCACACCATGAACCGTTGTCCTGCAACCCTCCACACACATAATAAAATGGAACCCGGTTATCCGCACTTATCTGATAGAACTGGGAAACTGTAATGTTGTTCACAAACTCCCAGGTTTTTCCCCTGTTATAGGAGATCGCAAGTCCACCATCATTTCCCACTGCAATTCTTTCCGGATTTTTCGGGTCTATCCACATGGTATGGAAATCCCCATGTATTCTCCTTGCTATCCTCTTAAAGGTTTTACCTCCGTCTTCAGAAACCCAGAGAGGCGAAGCAATGGCATAAACCCTGTTTTCGTTTTCAGGATCCACACGCAACTCTGTATAGTAAAATCCCCTGCTCACTATCTCTGTGCT
>JAMOUL010000102.1 GCA_027062035.1 Candidatus Aminicenantota bacterium
CAGCTTCATTATCCTTTTTCTCAAAATCTCCCTTTCCTCGCTGGAAATTACCGGTGGCTCCACTTTGCGCGTAATCTGCCCCAGAAACCGTCCAGCTCTGTTAATCAGAAGGATGTCATATTCATTGCTAACACCCAGGGCAAAAAGACCATCATACATACTGAAGAGAAAGTGGGGAGTATACTCAGGAATAAAATAGTTAAACATTACACTTCTTCCGGTTTTGTCTGTAACCGTTACAGAGAAGGAATCCACTGGAATTTTGAAAAATATGGCAAAGACTCTACCCTCTTTATTAAAGAATACTTGCTCCTTTAAATCTCGTTTCCAGTGCCATCCATAAAACATCTCATCGTTAATATAAATAACTCCAAGGCCATTCCTCGCAGGAATTCTTCTAATGAACTTTCCGCTTCCGTCAAATATGGAGAAAAAACCCACTTCTTCACTTACCACCACATTCCCGTTTGCCTCGCAGGAAATATGGTGGGGATAAGCAAAATCTCCGGGTCCCTTACCTCGCCTCCCAAAGGAAAGTATCAACCTGCCCAGGGGAGAAAATTTGTAAACCCTGTATGCCTTTCTATCAAGCAGATAAAAATTTCCCTGCCTGTCTTCGCAAACAGAGGTTATGCTTCTTAAAACTACTCCGTGCCTGCCAACTTCAACTGCCTTCTTCAGCTCCAGCTTTAACCCTTCTCCTGCTATAAGAAATCCTCCAGAAAGCACTCCCACACTTAAGATAAACAAGATCTTTCTCATATCCACATTCTACATTAATATTCCAGGCCCGACAAAAACTGATTTTGCCTGCGAATAAATTCAAAAATACATCAAATCCCAACCGACGGATTGGAAATCCGCTACCTTTTTAGAATACTCTAAAAAATACCTGTTTTATTGCTGGAGAAGTATAAAAGTACGGTTGACAGGAGATTTATAATTAAAATATGAATAAAGAAATCCCCTTTGAGGAACAGAGGGAAACCTCTATTCTGCTCCCTGCAGCTTTCTCCAGTGGCAAATGGGGCTACATAAATACTGAAGGGGAAGTGGTTTTAGAGCCCAGGTTCGATGATGCATGGGGTTTTGCAGAAGGAATCGCCGTTGTTAGATACAAAGGCAAATTCGGTGCCATAAACCAGAAGGGAGAATTCGTCATAGAACCGAAATTTTTCGAGCTTTCAGGCCCCTCCGAAGGGCTCCTGATTTTTGCCAGACGAAAGAACAAGTACGGCTATATGGACACACGTGGCAATGTGGTTATAAAACCCACCTTTTATGCCGCCTATCACTTCAATGAGGGAAGGGCCTTTGTTCGTCTTAATAAATCTGTAAGAACCTACACCTTTTTCAATCCTGAATTCTTTAAGGACCCCACAGTTCCTTTTTTCTCCGATTACAGGAAATTTCCCCTGAAGCAAATAAGAAAGAGGAGAGAACTACCCATGCTATCCAGGATACAGGAAACCGGTTTTATAGACAGAGAGGGAAACCTCATAGCAAAAGGGTATTTCTATCCTCCGGCTTATCTTCCATCTTATTCTTTTATGAATTTCAGCGAGGGATTTGCTGCTGTACGGGTAAAAACATTCATAAATGGAGAACTTTCGCAACCACAGGGATTTTACATAAACAGGGATGGGGAATTTGTCTTCGGACCCTTCGATGATGTCCACCCCTTCAGCGAGGGCTACGCATGTGTTGAAGTTGACAATGCCCATGGATTTATAAACACCCGGGGCGAATTTGTGCTTGAGCCTTACTTTGGTTATAACCCTGCCAGGCTGCGTTTCAGCAACGGCCTCATTCCAGTCCTATTCGATGTCAGGAAAAGGTATATTCTCAATGATACACCCCCTGATTA
This sequence comes from Candidatus Aminicenantota bacterium, assembly GCA_027062035.1. Lineage (GTDB taxonomy): Bacteria > Acidobacteriota > Aminicenantia > S016-38 > S016-38 > S016-38. The sequence goes on from JAMOUL010000102.1 coordinate 1,868, forward strand.
TACTGAAAATCCTCATCGATACAAATGGGGATACCTCAACAAAAAATTTCAGGCAGCAATTTACCCTGCCTTCGACGAGGTGGAAGCCTTTTCAGAAGGCCTTGCAGCCGTAAAGGTGGGAGAAAAATGGGGTTACATAGACACACTGGGACGCTGGGTAATAAGGCCCGGATTCGATGAAGCTTATGAGTTCTTCGATGGAATAGCAGGAGCGGTTTTAAAGGGCAAAGACGTCTATATCAACCGCCAGGGAAAAATCATCTGGCCGCCCGAAGACGAACTCCTGGTAAATTGAAGCCAATGCGTTACGCGCCATACGCCCTGCGCTATGCGTCTGTGTGTTGGCGCGTCTGCGCGTAAGCGCATATACGCGAAAACGCATTATATTTCTCCCTTTATTGCAACCACGCCTTCAGGAACCCTGAACTTGAAACCCTTTCCTGAAAAAATAACAAATTTTAAATCCTTCTCCTTTTCAAGAGGCAACAGCGAAACTCTTTCGAGCAGAGCCTTCCAATCCTGTCTGGTAAAATATCCCCATTTAACCTCCCCGGCAATATTGACCCTTTTTTTTCTTATGCCAACAATATCCAGCTCCATGTTTTGCCCCTTGATATTTTTACCCCACCACCTTCCGATCCTTTCCACTGGTGGCAGTTTCCCATCTGCGATTAATCTACCTGCCATCTGGGGAGCTATAATTTCGTAAATCTCGCCCATGTAAATATCCCACCCCACCTTTAATACAGGCAACGCCCCTTTCCCTGCCCCAAGCTCAATCAGATGTCTGTGTGGAAACACAAACCTGAACCAGAAGTTCACCATAGGATCACCAATCCTCCATAATCCCCGCTTTCTTACTTCCTTCACTCCTACAGGAATCTCCTGTTCCACCAGCCGCATTTCCTTAAGGACCTCAAGATATTTCATAACGCTCGAAGAGGGAATAGAAGAAAGGTCAGCGATTTCATTAAAGCGTCTTCTCCCGCCTGCAATCGCCTGTAAAATAGCCACATAATTCTTAGGCTCTCTTAACTCTTCCCTTAACATGTGAAAGACTTCCT
>JAMOUL010000103.1 GCA_027062035.1 Candidatus Aminicenantota bacterium
CCACATTAAGTATGTTCCTGGCTGCCTCAGCCACTTTATTTAAAATCCTTTCCGTGGAGGAAAAAACAAGAAGTTCGGAGCCTATCTCCTCAATACCCTCCATCACCTTTTCCCATCTCTTGTCACCTATATCCAGAATGCTGGTTATGTATTTTATGTCCTGTCTGGGTTTTTCATCTATTTCCATGGTGCTTGAAAGGGTTATCGGAATTAAAACTCTATTCCCCAGGGAAATTACATCGTGTTCATAAATCTTAACTTCCCCTTGCACCCTTTTCCCGTTCACATAAGTTCCATTGGTGCTTTTAAGGTCCTTTATATACCAGGCATTATTTTTAAAGAAGATCTTTGCATGCTTCCTCGATATGGTGGAATCCTTTATAACTATGGTATTTCCCGGAGCACGACCTATGGTTATGGAGGCTCCCTCTGCTGTGTAAGTATCGCCTGTCTGTCTATCAAGAAGTTCAACAACTGGCTTACTCATTTTCTCCCTTCAACCGTCTCGTCATAAGCTCTATTATGGCCTGTTTCGGAGATTTTCCCTTAAACAGAACTTCAAAGACCTTCTCTGAAATAGGCATTTCCACACTGTATTTTTCTGCCAGTCGAACAATGGCTCTGGAAGTTTCCACCCCTTCTGCCACCATCTTCATGGAGGAAAGAATCTCCTCAAGGTCTCTCCCCTGCCCCAGTTCATATCCAACTTTTCTGTTTCTGCTTAGTTTTCCTGTGGCAGTAAGAACCAGATCTCCCACCCCAGCAATTCCTGAAACAGTTTCCGGTTGCCCTCCCATAGCGTTAACAAGCCTCTTCATCTCTGCAATCCCCCTGACAATTAGAGCTGCAAGGGTATTGTGTCCGAAACCCAGACCATCTACGGTTCCGGCAGCAATGGCAATAACATTTTTTATAGCCCCGCACATTTCCACGCCAAGAACATCATCCGACGTATATGCCCTTAAATACCTGTCTGATATAAGATTCTGGATTTTCTCTGCAAATCCCCTTTCTCTGGAAGCTACAAGAATTACTGTGGGACTACCGGCAGCAACTTCCCTGGCAAAACTGGGGCCTGATATCACCGCATAATTTACCATTCCCAGCTCTTCCCTTACCACATCGCTCATTCTCGACAGGGTACTGGCTTCTATTCCCTTCGTAAGGCTAACAACAAATCCCGGTCTAACAGGAAAGTTCCTGAGCACATCCCTCATATATTTTGAAGGAACTGCCAGAAACACAATGGCATCCTGTTCTTTTTTCAGAAATTCAAGATCATTAAAGGGTCTAATTTCCGGAGGAAGTTTAACCCCTGGAAGAAACCATGTGTTTTCCCTTTTTGATTTTATCTCGTTATATAACTCCGGTTCCCTGACCCAGAGATTTATCTTCAGTCCCTTCCTGGCAAGATGATAGGAAAAGGCAGTGCCCCAGCTTCCGGCTCCTATTACAATAATCCTTTCCATATTTTTCTTTCCCTTCTCCTGAGAATATTTCTTATATTCTCCCTGTGTCTGTAATATATTACCGCACTTGCGATCAATTGAACAGCAGCAAGTTCAATAGAATGATAGAAGATCCAGCTCAGTATCGGAAGACTGGCTGCAAGAATAAGAGAGCCCACCGAGACCATTCCGGTAAAAAGAGCAGAGCCAAGGAAAAGAATAAGTGATACAAGCAAAGATAAGGGACTTACAAAAAGCGAGGATCCCACGAATGCTGCTACACCCTTTCCACCATTAAACTTCAGAAAGGGAGTAAAGCAGTGGCCAAGAACTGCCATAAGACCGCATATAGCTGCGGGTATCTGTCCATAATAATGAAGACAAAAATAGGTGGGAATAGCGGCCTTTGAAATATCAAGAACTGCAACAGCCACCCCGAGAGCTATGCCTCCGCTTCTCAGGACGTTGGTTGCTCCAACGTTCCCGCTCCCCTTCTTTCTTATGTCTTCCTTTCTAAAAATACGGAAAAGAATATAAGCAAACGGAATGGAACCTGACCAGAACGCTAAAAAGTAAAACAGATACTTCATTTCAGCCTCGCCTCATATAATCTTGTATATATTGGCCCCTCCGGAGTGAGTTTTGATCTAAACAGTATTATGCTTTCTACCATCATCTTTCCGAAGGGGTGTTCCTCCATCTCCCGCATCTCCTCCACAATACGTCTCAGGGCTGAAGTCCCCTTTACCCTGCCCATGGTTACATGGGGATGAAAGGCTCTGGTTTCCTTCTGAAAACCGGCCTTTAAAAGTTCATCCTCCAGCCTCTCCTGGAGCTTCATTATGGGATCCGCGTCCTTCAATCCCACCCACAAAACCCTGGGTTTTGAACTCATGGGGGGAAAGGTTCCGCATCCTTCCATGGAAATCTCAAAACTTTTAAAATCCTCCACAGTCCTATCCATGGCCTTCTCTATAGATTCAACCCTTGTCTCATCAACCTCTCCAAGGAACTTCAGGGTAATATGCATGGCAGGACGTTTAACCCATCTAATGTTTCCTCCCAGGCGCTTTAACCTTTGAACCTGCCTCTCTATTTCGTCCTTAATCTCTTCAACAAGCTCTACAGCGATAAAAAGCCTCATATAAGCTTCCTCCTGAGCATGTCAAGGGCACTGGAGGTGGTGTACATCTTTACCTGCAACCTGGTTCCGGGGAATCTGAACCGCTTCACCTCTGTACCCCCCTCCCAGCTTATTCCAATATATACAAGGCCCACAGGTTTTTCAGGAGTTCCTCCCCCGGGCCCCGCAATTCCTGTTATCCCTATACCAAAATCGGAACCTGCAACCCTTCTTATTCCCTCGGCCATCTGGGCTGCCACAGGTTCACTTACTGCTCCATGGGCTTCAATGTCTTTCTTTTTTACTCCCAGGACCTTAACCTTTGCCTCATTGCTATAGGTAACTGCCCCCATAAGAAAATAATCTGAACTTCCAGGAATATTGGTAATTCTGTTAGCAAGAAGTCCTCCACTGCAACTTTCTGCTACTGCCAGGGTCTTTCCCTTCTCTCTGAGAAGGTCCCCTACCACCTTTTCCAGGGGCTCATCCTTATCCGTATAAACATTCTCTTTTAGAACCTCAAGGAATTTTTTCTTCATTTCATCAGCCAGCCTGTCTGCCTCTTCCCTTTCTCTGGCCCTTGCCCAGATATGAATTTGTACATCCTCGGGAGAAGCAAGTATTGTAACCTGAGGATTCTTAACCCCTGTATAGAATTGAGAAATTTTATCCTCCACCTGGGACTCCCTGAGTCCTGCTATTCTCAAAATTCTATGGGAAAAAACATGGCTGCCAAATTGGGCCAATTTTTCCCTTACCCTTTCGAACATGGGCCTCCATTCCGATGGCGGACCTGGTAAAGCAATAATGTAAAGGTACCCTTCCTTTGCTTCAAGCCAGAGTCCGGGAGCGGTTCCCACCGTGTTCTCAAGGATCTCTGCACCCTCCGGAACAAAGGCCATTCTGGCAAGATTATCCGGAGGATCCTGCTTCGTTAACTGTTTATATCTTTCTTTAATCCAGGTATGGATATCCTCCCTGAAAACAAGGTTCAATTTTAATGCCTTGGCTATCCCCTCGCGAGTTTTATCGTCGTTTGTGGGTCCCAGCCCACCTGTAATGACTATTATCTGAGCACGGGCTGCTGCGGCTCTTATTGCCCTTGCAATATCCTCATCGTTGTCTCCCACAACGCACTTCCCATTTACCCTTATCCCGAGCTCCATTAATCTTTCGGTAAGTTCAAGAGAATTGGTATCAGTCCTGTAAGGGCTCAAAAGCTCTGAGCCGACCGCTATTATCTCCGCAACCATTTTTCACCTCCTTAGAAACATCAGACAGTTCTTTCCTTCCCTGATTTCTCTGAACACCTCGAAGAACGGCTTTTTTATATCCTGATCACACCTTTTCTGAAGTATTATTATTCCATCTTCCTTCAGTATATTTCTTTTAAACAGAATTTTCAGGGGATTGGCATAATCAAGAAAATCATATGGAGGGTCCACAAAAATAAAATCCATCAGGATTCCCCTTTCATGTAGCTCTCTTACCCCCATATTGAAGTCATTTTCAATAACCTTCAGCTCCGGCGGGTCTCCTATTCTGGTTAGATTTTTCTTTAAAACCTTTATAGCCTCAGGATCCTTCTCAATGAAAAACACCTCTGAAGCCCCCAAAGAATAAGCCTCTATTCCCACAGATCCGGTGCCGGCAAAACCATCCAGGAAAGTACTTCCTATAATCCTGTACCCCAGAATGTCAAACATCCTCTTTCTGAGCCTTACAGGGGTAGGCCTTATATCCTTCCCCCTTGGACTCGATAGACGTTTTCCCTTGTACTTTCCTGAAATTACCCTCAGCATTATCCTATTGTTATCTCCTCTTCTATTATATTCAAAATTTTCCCTTTCATAAAGCGAAGATACCCTGAGGCCTCTTCTTTGGCTGTGTAAAGAATATCCTGATGCAGGAAAGGATTCAAAAGTTTAAATCTCGGCATTCCCCACTGTTCTTTTCCTGCCAGGTTCCCTGGTCCCCTTAGCTGAAGATCGTACTCGGAAATCTTAAACCCGTCATCTGTTCGCTCAAGATACTTCAATCTCTCCACGGTGGAATCGGAAAGCACAAAGAAATAACCCTTTCCCTTACCACGTCCTATCCTTCCCCTGAGCTGGTGAAGCTGTGCCAGCCCGAATCTCTCTCCGTTAAACACGATCATAAATCCGGCCCGTTCAATGTCTATGCCCACCTCCACCACTGTTGTGGAAGCCAGTATGTCTATCTCTCCTCTTTCAAAACGTTCCATTCTTTCCCTCTTTTCTTCGGGCTTCATTCTCCCGTGGAGCAATTCCACCCTGGCCTCTGGAAAGTATTCCTCAAGTCTTTTCTTTCCCCTTTCGGCATCAATCAGGTCTGTCTTTGATTTTTCGATAACAGGAAATATGGCAAATCCCTGTATTCCCTTTCCTATCATCTCCTTTATAAAGGGGATCAGCTTTTTAAAGTCCCTTATCCTCATCACCTTTGTTTCCACATCTCTCAACACTGGCATATCCCTTAATGTGGAAAGTTTGAGGTCAGAATAAAGCACAAGAGCAAGAGTTCTGGGAATCGGGGTGGCGGAAAGAAGCAATATGTCCGTATCCTTTCCCTTGTTGTAAAGCCTTGCTCTCTGTGCAACCCCAAATCTCTGCTGCTCATCCACAATGGCATATGTTAGATTTTTAAATTTGATCCCTTCGTAGAAAAGGGCATGGGTTCCAAAGATGAACCCTGCCTCACCACTGCTTATTCTTTGTTCTGCCTCCTTTCTCTCTGCGGACTTCATTCCGCTGGTTATAATCTCTGAAGAGATCCCAAGAGACGAAAGAGCAGGGGCAAGTCTCGTATAATGCTGCTGAGCAAGAACTTCTGTTGGGGCCATAAAGGCCACCTGATATCCCGAGAGGGCTACTATAATTCCGGAAGCCACTGCAACAGCTGTTTTTCCGCTCCCAACCTCGCCCTGAAGAAGTCTCCTCATGGGAAAGGGAGATGAAAGGTCCAAAATTATATCCTCCAGAGCCCTTTGTTGAGAGGGGGTGAACATAAAAGGGAAAATTGACTTTGCCCTTTCTATCAATTCAGGAGTTACCCCGTATCTGTGTTTTTTTCTAACCCTGTACTTCTCCTGCAGATACATTATTGAAAGGTGATAAAAAAATGCCTCTTCAAAAATAAGACTCCTGTGAAAGATGGTATTTCCAGAATTTAATTCCTCTACAGAAATTCTCTTATCAGGAAAATGCAGGGCAACAAGACTTTCCTTTCTTGAAGGAAATCCGTATTTCTCTCTGAGCCCGGATGGAAGTCTATCCTCTATTTTTACCCTTTCTATAATGTTCCCTATTAATCGATGTATAACCCTTGAGCTTATGGAACCAATTCTTTCATAAATGGGAATAATTCCCCCTTCCCATTCCAGCCTTACCTCCGGCGATTTTAAAAGAATTTCGCCCTTCTCTTTATGAACCTTCCCTCTGAGGTATAGTTTGACCCCCGGGAATATTATCTTTCTGAGATATTTCCGGTTAAACCAGATAGCCTTTGCCCTGCCGCTTGCATCCTCAACAATAGCTTCAAAAATCCAGTGGCGTTTCCCCCGCCACCATTTTCTCTTCACCACGGAGACCAGCAGTTCTGCTTCTCCCTGTGCATCTGAGAGAAGTTGAATATTTCCCCTCTTCTCGTATTTTCTCGGCAAATAAAGAAGAAGGTCTCCAACCCTGACAAGCCCCCTTTCTTTAAACTGCAAAAACCGTCTTTCACCCACTCCCTTAATTTCTCTGAGACTGGAATCAGGGGAAAGCATCAGTAATATACTTTAACTTCCCCTTCCTTCTGAGTAATTTTTTTAATTCCGAAGGGAAATTTCTCCCAGGTCTTCACATCAAAATTAAATCCTGTTGAGGCCTTTAATCGACTCAAAATTAAAAGGGCAAGCCTTTCTGAAGGAACCGCCTTTCCAATCCGAAAATCATGGATTTTCAACCTGTATTTGCCTGATTTCTGCTCAATGGAAAACTGCATTCCTATGGGTAAAACCTTCAGACTCATGACTTCCATATCTATAAAGGGCAAAGGTTCGTTGGCAACTGCAACAAGAGACAGAACAAAACGGTCCTTTCCTATTTTAACCCTGGCATCCTTTATCTCCAGGGATGCACTTTTTGTGGTGTTCTTTATCCTGTACTCAAGATAGGAATTCAAATCCTTCTGAGAAAAAACTTCTGATCTGGAAAAGATCTTTATTTTTCTATGACTCTGCTTTTCTATATTCTGAAGTCTCTGCTCCACAAGTTTTCCAGGGTCAGTGGACGAAGAATAGAGAAACAGGGGAAGCAAAAATATAAGCCAGATTTTTTTCTTCATATAATTTCTCCTGCGAGTTTCTTAAGCCTTTCTATCCTCTTCTCCGTGGGGGGATGGGTGGAAAACAGATTCATAAGGGAAGAGGTTCTGAACTTCGGGGCAACGATAAACAGGTGAGCTGTGGCTGGCTCTCCTGCCATGGGAACTCTCCTGGAATAATATTCGAGCTTTTCAAGGGCAGATGCAAGGGCCAGAGGGTCCCTGCTAATTTTTGCTCCGGTCTCGTCTGCAAGGTACTCCCTTGAACGGGATATAGCAAGCTGTATGATAATAGCGGCAATGGGTGCCAGGATAAGAAGCAGAAGTAGCTCCAGAGGATTGTGATCGTCATCTCCCCCGAACCCGAACAGAGATGCGAAATACGCCATTCTGGCCAGAAACGTAATAGCAGCTGCAAGGGTGGCTGCTATCACCTGAATAAGGGTATCTCTGTTCTTTATATGGGAAAGTTCATGGGAAAGGACTCCTCTGAGCTCTCTAATGTCCAGTGCCTGAAGAATTCCCCGGGTAACGGCAACAGCTGCATGTGAAGGTGACCGTCCGGTTGCAAAGGCATTGGGAGCCTGTTGAGGAACGATGTATATCCTTGGTTTTGGTATTCCTGCACTGGCTGCAAGTTCCTCCACAATCTGATGGAGTTCAGGAGCTTCTTCCGGAGAGACCTCCTTTGCCCGATAAATGGAAAGTACAATTCTGTCTGAAAACCAGTAGGAAAAGAAATTAAAGGCTCCTGCAAATATTATTGCGATAACAAGGCCGGAACGTCCTCCAAGTGCCTCTCCTATCCACAGGAAAAGAACTGTTAAAACTGTCAGAAGAATTAACGTTCTGAACTTCATGGTCACCCCTTCCTTTTTATACGCAGAAACAAACTGGAATTTATCATTATTCCCCGAATAAAATTATAGCACAGAAAAGAAAAAGGGGGGCTTGCGCCCCCATCCTGTGGTTGTAAAGAGTTTTTACTCCTTTACCTCAACCTTTATCTGCTTGGGCTTGGCCTGTTCCTTTTTGGGCATAACCACCTTGAGGATTCCCTTCTTGTATTCAGCCTTTATCTTGTCGGTCTCAACGTTGGAAGGAAGGGTAAAGGACCTCTGGAAAGCACCGTAATACCTTTCCATCCTGTAGTAGTTTTCCTCCTTTCTCTCCTGCTCGATCTTCCTCTCGCCCTTTATGGTAAGTACGTTGTCCTCTACCCTCACATCTATGTCCTTCTCGTTCATTCCAGGAAGTTCAGCTTCGAGGACTATAGCGTCATCGGTCTCGTATATATCCACAGCAGGAGTCCACAGTCCGGTAGCCAGGTCTCTTCCCCTGAGGCTCTCCTCAAAAATCCTATCGATTTTTTCCTGTATTGCCTGAAGGTCCTTGAATGGATCCCATTTCAGAATTGCCATGGCTCCACCTCCTTTTTATTTTTTTAGTCCATTATTATAATATAACTTTAGTCCATTTTTGTCAAGTCTTTTTTAAGATTTTTTATCATTTTCTTTTTGAGCCCAATAGCCCTTAAAAACCGCTCCAATCCTGTACTTGAAATTGCATCCCGGGGATCTTCATTTCCTTCCATAACTATTACCACTTCTCCCTTACCCTCCCAATGAATGAAATCCGAAATTCGGCCGCGAAGGACCTCCTCGTAAACCTTTGTTATTTCCCTGTGAATTTCCACCCTTCTGTTGCCAAGAATTTCCAGAGCAGCAGCCAGAAATTTTTTAACCCTCTCAGCTCGTTCAAAAAATACCAGGCTTCCTCTTAATATGGAAAGGGAGATAAGAAAATTCTCGAGTCCCTTTTTCCCCGGAAAGCCAATAAAATGAATTTGCTCCTTGGGAAGGGCTGAAACAGAAACCGCAGCGGTAAGGGCAGATGGTCCTGGAACCGGTCTCACCTCTATTCCTTCCTCAATACACCTCCTGATTAACAGGGTACCTGGATCTGAAATAAGGGGGGTACCTGCATCGGTAACCAGAGCTGCCTTCTGGCCCCTCTTCAATCTGCCTATTATTGCTTCGGCCTTCTCCTTTTCCCTTGGAGCAAAATAGCTATGCAGGGGTTTCTTTATGTCAAAGTGTGCCAGCAGCTTCGCAGTTCTTCTTGTATCTTCACAGACGATAAAATCAACTTCCCTGAGAACCCTGAGTGCCCTGAGGGTTATATCCTCCAGATTGCCTATCGGTGTGGCAACCACATAAAGAAGGGGTTCAGGTAAGGACATCTCTACTATAAAGGAAATCCCTTCCCACGGTTCTCGAAGAAATTTTCAGGATCTGAGGAGGTAATCTTTTGAAATGATAGGCGTAAACCTTCCTCAGTATTCCATCAACCTTCTCCCTTCCGTACTTCTTTTCCACCTCCTCCCTGGGTCTTCTCTCGTCTATAAGGGCATACAGAATTTTGTCCGCCTCATCGTAGGTAATTCCCAGTTCTCCTTCGTCGGTCTGCCCCACCCAGAGGTCTGCACTGGGAGGCTTCTTCCTTATCTTCTCCGGCACTCCCAGATATTCTGCAAGCTGCCTTATCTGGGTTTTATAAAGGTCTCCTATTGGATTTATAGCAGAAGCAAGGTCTCCAAAAAGGGTACCATATCCAAGGAGAAGCTCACTCTTGTTGCTGGTACCTATTACAAGGGCTCTTTCACGCGCAGAAAGGTCATAGAGTATGCTCATCCTTTCCCTTGCCATTTTATTCCCCCGAAGCACCTTATCCTCGGTGGGCATTTTCTCAAAATATGCTTCTACCATGGGAGTTATATCAATCTGGTAGTGTTTCACACCAAGGACGCTTACCACTTCAAGGGCATCCTCCACAGAATCCCTGGAGCTAACTTCGTGGGGCATTATAACCGCAATCGCGTTTTCTGGTCCCACGGCCCTTACAAGGAGGAAAAGAACGGTGGTGGAATCCAGTCCTCCTGAAAGGCCTACAATTCCCTTTTTATAGCCAATTCTCGAGAGTTCTGTCCTGAGAAAATTCAGGATCATTTTTTCCACTTTTTCAGGGTTAATCCTCATTTAATATCCTCCTCATTTCTTTAAAGATAACTTCAGGACGTTCATCCCTGTATGCTGGAAAGAGTATTCTGGACCTCCTGACCTCTTCCCTGGAAAATTCAAAAACCTTTAAATCCTCTTCCAGCTCAGCCAGCTGAACGAGTTTAGTTCCAGTTGGTCCGTATGCGTGTGAACCACCCGCAAATCCCATTCCTCCATCGAAACCCACCCTGTTCACATAGGCCACATAGGTGGTAAAGAACTTTGAAACCACTCTGCTCATGTTATCCCACATTTGAATTGAGGAGAATCCATCTTCCTGCATCCCTCTCGCAGGAGCAGCAGATTGAACGACTATGAGGTCTACCTGTTGCAGAAAATAGAGATAGGAAGTGGAGGGATGAAGATAGTCATAACATATAAGAACCCCTACTCTGCCGAACCCGGCATCGAAGGCCTCAAAGCGGTTACCCTCTGCAAAGAATCTCTTTTCTTCGAACATTGAATAATTGGGAAGGAGAACCTTCCTGTGAATATGTACCAGCTTTCCATCGCGAAAGAATCCCGAAGCATTGTAGAAAAGATCCCTCTCTTCGAGTGCAAACCCTGCAAAGAACGGAAGTTCACGGGAGAGTTCCTTCAGGCTCCTCATTGTGCTTGAATCAACCCTCAACGCAACATCAGGAACCAGATCCATAAGTTCGTACCCTGTCAGCGAAAGCTCTGGAAATATCACCAGCTCAGCCCCCATTTTCTTCGCTCTGACAATAAAATCCCGGTGCTTTTCCAGATTATCCTCTATCTTCCCCAGATATGGGGCAATCTGCGCCATTGCTATCTTCATCATTCAACTCTCCTTATCTGATAATAACGTTGAACAATTGCATAAAAAGATTATAAACTAAAAAAGGTGACCAGAATAGTTTTTATTACCTGGGGAGGAAAGGGGAAATACGGAAGGCTTAAAAGAAGTCTGCTTATAGCATCTGCGCTGAGAGGGGAAGCAAAAATCTCCTTTTTAACCCGGTGCGAGGGGAAAACAACCGCCTTTCTTATAGATGCAGGTTTCCCTTATTCCTTCTTTGACGGTGAATATCCGGAAGCTGATCTTTACATTGCCGATACAGATAGTGTCCCTGTTTCTTTACCCCCAAATTCCATTGCCATTGACCCTGAATATGGAGAAGGGATAATGATGCTCCCTGTAAGGGAGGGAGCTAAATTTCAGGTCTTATATCCAAGGTTCAGGCACTTCCATTTACTCGAAAAGGAATACAGAAAGAAGGGAAAACGGGTTCTTGTGGCCCTCTCTTCCATTGCAAACTACGACGAAATTCTCAGGGCAATAGAGGCAGTGGAAACAGAGGGATTGTTTCCTGTATTTGCACCACATTATGAGTTCCCCCGACCCATGCTTTCAAAACTCAGGGCAAAGTTCAGAAAATTAAAAATAATAGGGCCGGTGACAGATCTTGCCCGCGCCTTCTGGGAAACCGATATGGCCCTTATTTCAGGAAGGATAAAACCCTATGAAGCAGCAGTCACAGGAACCCCTGCTATTTACTGGACAGAAGACAAAATAAGCATTGATTTCCAGAGGGAGGGCGCCGGAGTTTTTTACAGAGAAGGAG
>JAMOUL010000104.1 GCA_027062035.1 Candidatus Aminicenantota bacterium
AATGCTTAAAGCCAGAATTTTTCTCACACTAAACCTCCTTCTTCAGAGGGAAAAATTTCATAGATGACTGAACCTTAAGGTTCATATGAGAGGTCAGGTATGAAAATCTTTCCTCTAAAAATATTGCAATGTATTACATGCAAATTTCATGCCACAACAATTCGGCTCTATAAGCAGGTTTATTGTATCCACAAAGCACCATTACCGTCGAAATTCGACAGTTTCGTCGAGATTCAGCACAAATTTCCTTTCTCTTTTAAGGACAGAAAACTCTGTCCCATTAAAATCTGATTGTACAGTAATTTTCTACATTCCTTTCACAATCATATGTTATTTTCTCTCCCACAGCCCCCAGCTAAACATCCTATCGCCTAATAGGTTTTCCCTTGATTCCTTTCTCTATCGACTTAACTGGCACTTCTACTTCTGAAATTATCTTGCCTTCCGGGGTTTTTATAACAATTCTGCAGTTGCCCTTTTTGATCAACATTTCCTTCTGTTCGGGTGTAAGTTCTGTTTCAAATCTTTCCGGTATTGAAGCGAAGAAAACTCTCTTTCCTCTAACAGCAGGGGAAAACTTTCCTATGGTTTTAATAAGCTGTCTTCCTCTGTACAGTTCAACGATTACAGGAGTCTTAATGTTCTTATCTTCCAGAGCCTTTCTTATATGTGCAGCGTTTATAATGATCGGACCCGGCCCATGCATAAATACTGCAAGCTCTGCAGGATTAAGCCCCAGGACAGGAACCCGCAACATGGGGTGCAGGCGTCCTCCTACTATTTTAAAACTGGCCGTATTTGCATATACCGCCGGAGAAATCCCCTGCCAGCGAACCCTTATTTTAAACCTACCGCCCACAAGATTTTCTGTAGCATTTGTGTATGGATTCACGCAAGTAGATGGAACGATCCAGGAATATCCTCTGGCTCCGTCTGTAATGTCAACATTCTTTGCAATTATGCACGTACTCTCATTCGTCCTGAGTCTAAACAGAACAATTTTAACCTTTGCAACGTCAGAAATTCCGGTATAAATCCACTTTATCTTCACAATCTCTCCTACCCTGTACTCGGAGTTTGAAGGATCCAGAACGACACTTATATTAGCCCCATATGCAGAAAAAACCACAACAAAAACTGTAACTAAAATTAAAATCTTTTTCATTTTGGCCACCTCCTGATTGAAAGATGCAAATTTTATGCCAGGAAATATTGAGGTTATATGCTTATCTCAGACTTTCCATTTCGACATTTTTGTCGAAAAATCGACAATTTTGTCGATTCTTCGGAGGCAATCAGGATTAGTTCAATGCTTAATTTTACATATTGCATGAATATTTGACTTATATAAAATGCTAATTTAATCTATTGAGTAAGATGGCGTATCTGGAAAACGATGTTAAGGGGAGGGAGGAAGTACCACTTTTTCCATTGATATTTAGATTCTCTCAGGCAATGGACTGTACCAGTTCTTCACTAAACAACCACCACTGGCAGGTAAGCTATATTGCAGTAAACATTGCCAGGGATATGGGATTTTCCCAGGAACAGATTGAACAGATATTTATCGCCGCTCTGTTTCTGGATATAGGAACAATTACCCTTAAGGAAAGATTGAAACTTATGGAGTTCGACCCGGAGGTATCTTCTGAACACGCATTCTGGGGTTACCTCCTGCTGAGAAAATTTCCTCCTTTCCAGAACATAGCCAGTTTCATCAAATATCATCACGTTCTATGGAGGGAAGGAAGGGGCATGGAGGATGAAGGAGAACGTATCCCTTTTGAGTCTCACATTCTTCATTTATCTGACAGGATAGCGATTCTTATTAAGGGAAAACAAAACATCCTCGCAAAGGGAAAGGAGATTATAGAAAAAATACGTATGCACGAGGGAAAAAGGTTTGCTCCGGAGATCGTGGAGGTATTTGTTAACTTATCCCAAAAGGAAAAATTCTGGCTTGATCTGGTTTCGCCATATCTTCCGGAAATTTTAAGCAACATGATAGAACTCCCATATCTCAGTAAAAAGCAATTACTGGAATTTTCCATTCTGCTTTCCCGTATAGTGGACTTTAAAAGTACTTACACCGCTTCCCACTCGTCTGGCGTAGCTACTGTTGCTGAAATGCTGGGGAGATTTATGGGATTTTCTGAAAAGGAATATCAGCTACTGAAAATCGCAGGATACCTTCACGATATAGGCAAGATTATGGTCCCATCGGAAATCCTTGAAAAACCCGGGAAACTAACCGATTATGAATTTAACCTTATAAAGGCACACAGTTACTATACCTTCAGAATACTGGAAGGAGTCCCGAACATAGGACAAATCCCACATTGGGCCGGATTTCATCACGAAAGACTGGACGGCAGTGGCTATCCATTTCATCTGGATTCAGATTCCCTTACACTGGGTTCAAGGATTATGGCCGTTGCAGATGTATTTACTGCCATTACTGAGGGACGTCCATATAGAGAAGAAATTCCCAGGGACAGAACGATGGGAATCCTGGTAAAACTCGTACAAAAATCTGCTCTGGACGCAAATGTGGTTGGAACCCTTCAGGAATTTTACGAAGAAATAAATTATTTAAAAAACAGCGCCCAGGCAGCAGCCATAAAAGAATACATGGATTGTAAAAAACGGTTAAAAAAACTTATCTGACGTGTAGAATTTTCCTTAACCTGATTTTAAAAAATATACAGATTATCGATCAAACCGATCAATGCGCTGGAACTACTTCCACCCTTTCGAAACTATTGTTTCCTTCATTTGTTTCCTTGATCTTATTACCCACATCTATAACAGCTCTTACCGTGAAACTTCCACCCGCCGGTGGAAATATATAAGAAGTACCCACTATGGATCTGCTCTTTTCCGGATTTGAAGGGTCATAAGGATTGTGGAAATCATGATATA
>JAMOUL010000105.1 GCA_027062035.1 Candidatus Aminicenantota bacterium
ATGGAGGGGGTAATAACCCTGCCAGAGTTCAAGGAGCTGCTGGAAAATTCCACAGGAGAGCTTGTATACAATGGAAAGAGGGTAAAGACAATAACCTATATATATTGTGTAGGCTCAAGGCAGCCCCAAGGGAATACCTACTGTTCAAGATACTGCTGTAATGCTACCGTGCATGCAGCTGTTCTCACTGCAAAACTTGACCCTTCCATAAGGCAATTTCACCTCTTCCGCGACATAAGAACCTATGGTAAATTCGAAACCATCTATGAAGAAGCAGGGAAACTCGGGTCCGTATTTATAAAATATGATGAATCCGAGCCCCCGGCAGTGATTAAGGAAAACGGAAGTTTAAAAATAAGGGTAAAGGACATCCTTACCCAGAGGGAAGAACTGGAACTGGAAACGGATCTTGTGGTTCTCGTTACAGGAATGGTACCCAGAAAAAACGAAAGGCTCGTCGAAATACTAAAACTTCCTATTGGAAGGGACGGTTTCTTCAATGAAATACATCCCAAGCTCAGGCCTGTGGAAACTGTGATAGATGGTGTCTACATTGCAGGAGCAGCTCAGGGGCCAAAAAATGCAGCGGAGGCCACAGCCTCAGCCCTTGCTGCTGCGGCAAAATCAGCTGGCCTCGTTATGAAGGGATATGTGGAGCTGGAACCCCAGGTTGCCTTTGTCAACGAAAAAATCTGCGAATGGTGCGGAAAATGTCTGGAAGCCTGTCCCTATGAAGCCATAGAAAAACGCAAATCAGGAGGAAAGGAAGTAGCATACGTAATTGAAGCACTCTGTAAGGGCTGCGGAGCATGTGTTCCTGTGTGCCCTGTGGATGCAATTGATATAGAGGGATATACCGACCTGCAGATAAGGGAAATGATCGATGCATTACTTATGGAGGCGCAACAATGAGCAGGGATCTACTGGAAACCATCAGATATGAAATGGTTATGAGGGATAAAATAGGCGAAATTTTGAAGGAAGGGCCAAAAACGGTTCCCGAAGTCGCGGAAATCCTGGGCGAACCAGTATACGAAGTCATGTACTGGATGATGGCCATGAGAAAATACGGCATGATCGAAGAAACAGAAGAAATTACCGAAGAAGGCTACTACAAATATAAGCTCGCCAAGGGGAGGAAATAATGGAAAGAGTAAATCCTCAATTTATCGATACCATCAAAAAATTAGGGGCCTTTGATATAAACGCCTGTTATAGCTGCGGAACTTGCACGGCAATATGTCCATTATCCACCGGGGAAAATTCCTTTCCCAGGAAGATGATTCGATATTCACTTCTGGGTCTTGAGGAAAAAATCCTTGGTTCCCCTGAACCCTGGTTATGTTATTACTGTGGTGAATGTACGGAAACCTGCCCGAGGGAAGCTGACCCTGGAGGACTGATGATGGCACTGAGAAGATTTGCCACAATGAAGTACGACGTGACCGGACTTTCTCCGCTTATATACCTCTCAAAAAGCTTCAAGTTCATAGCAACCCTTTTCCTGGCGGCACTTACCCTTGTCCTTATATACTTCCTCCACGGTCCCATAGTCACATCGGAAGTTAAACTTGCCACCTTTGCTCCTGTACACATCACAGAAATAGGGGACATTGTGATTTTAATCGGCCTGGGAACCCTCCTGTTAATAAATGTTTATAGAATGTACAGGCATATAGTTCTCAGGGGAGGAAAGGTTAAGGCAAAGATTCCCCTCAAGGTGTATATCGCAGAATTTATCAAAATCCTGCCCCTCAATTTCTTTACCCAGATAAAGTTCAAATTCTGCGAAAGAAAGAAATACTGGATCACCCACCTTATTATTGTGTACGGCTATGGGATGGCGTTTATTCTGGTTGTGCTCCTTCTCAAATGGTTCCAGACGGACGAGTTTTATCCCTTTATGCATCCCATAAGGATCGCCGGATATCTATCCACTGTAGCTTTACTCTATGGAATAGTGGTAATGGCAAGGGGAAGGCTGAAAAAGGAAAGGGACCCTGTATGGAAACATTCTCACTCCACTGACTGGATGTTCCTGATCCTCCTGTTTCTTACAACTTTAACCGGGCTCTTTGTGGACGTCTTCAAATACCTGCACCTTCCGATGGCCACCTACATCACCTACTCAATTCATCTGGCAGTGGTAACACCCCTTCTGGTTCTGGAAGTACCATTTGCCAAGTGGTCACATCTGGCCTATCGTCCTTTCGCCATTTACTTTGCAAGGCTAAAGGAATATACAGAAAAGGTGGAAAGTTCTGAGGAATTAAGGGAAGCAGCCTGAACAGCTGATCAATTTAATATAGAGGGGGAAGCCTGATTGTCTCGAAGGCTTCCCCCTTTTTCTTTATAACTAAAAGGCAAAGCTCCAGTTAGATTAAATCTGACCCCCACCAATTTATTTGTCCGTTTACTTCTGGTGAACTAAAATAATACAGAACCATCTTCAAGGAGGAAATTATGAAAGGGAAATTACTACCCCTGATTCTATTAATTTTTGCGGTGGGCCTTATGGCCAATGGACTCAATTTAAATAGCCTCGGGTCAAGGGCTCAGGCTATGGGAGGGGCCTTCATTGCAATAGCAGACGACCCCAGTGCCGTTTTCTGGAATCCTGCAGGCATAACCCAGTTTGACGGAAAAACCGTGGGCCTTTATTTCACCGATATTATTCCTTCCGGGTCCTACAAATTTGACCTTGCAGGAGTGGATGCAAGCTTCAGCAAACACTATTCTGCAGGCCTTTTTGCCTTTTACATACCTTTAAGTGACAACCTTACCGCCGGGCTTGCAGTCTATACTCCCTCCGGCCTTGGAACTAACTGGGACGGAAAGGACTTTGTAACCCTCACAGGAGGGAAGGAATTGGAATGGATGAGCAAGATCGCAATGGTTACCGTCTCTCC
>JAMOUL010000106.1 GCA_027062035.1 Candidatus Aminicenantota bacterium
TAATAACCCCCATTCTTATATGACTTTTATTTTAGTACAAAAGCTAATGATCGGCAATATGAGTACAATGTTGTTACACAGACACACTTAAGTGTGGATAGGATGATTTATGATATCTATCAAATACAAAGATTAAATTAAGTTATTTTACTATAATGACATGGAATTTTATTTTTTTTGTCACACCAGCAGCATCCTGGACGACAACGGTATTCTCTCCCTCCGGAGGGGTTATTTTAAGGGTTTCGCCTGATACGGTTGTCCCTATAAACTTCCCGTTTAAGAACCAGTGTATTTTTCCGTAAGACGAAAATGCCAGCAAGGGAACATATCGAGCATTCTTCACTCCTTCCACCGGCATATAAGTTCCTCCATTAACAGGAGACACCACTACAAGGCTATGGCTATCTTCGGAAATTTTACAATCCGGAGCATATGAAGGCGGTCTTCCCTTTCCTGTAATCCTCTGAACAGGAGGAGGAAAGATCAAAAGGGCTTTCTCCACCAGTTCACCGGCTCTGTACTGTTTCCAGGGACACGCCCTGTAGCCTGTTTTCCTTTCCAGAATGAACTTTCTGTGGAAGGGACATTCCACGTGTGGATGTGCGTCTTTCAGGACCTGGACAAGTTTCGTATGGGAACACCCTTCAGAGGGTTTATATCCTGAAAATCTACATACCCTTACATATTCCAGTTCCTTTAAAGCCCTTCTTTCCCATGAAAACTTTCCATCCCATACTTCATTTTCTATAGACCTCAGTATGTCAAACATTATGGGGGAGGCTATTTTTGCCCCAACTATTCCCTCTGCCCCCTCACCGTTGAAATTTCCAACCCATACACCCACGGTGTATTTCCTGACAAAGCCTATGCTCCAGGCATCCCTTCTTCCCCAGGACGTTCCCGTCTTCCAGTAAACCACTGTTCTGGGCATGGTAAAGCTTGCAAGATCCGGGGCATCCGGTCGGTTCCGCTTTCCAAGTGCCCTGAGCGTCAATAAAACTGCCCCTGGCCTGAAAATCTTCCTTTTATCCCTCCTTGTTCCCTCCACCAGTGTATAGTCCATGTAAACACCACCACGGGCCAGGGCGGAGTAAAGATTGGTAAGTTCAAGAAGCCTAACATCCATTCCCCCGGTAATAACAGTTAGACCATAGTCTTCGGGGGAAAATGGTCCCACAAGTCCACCTGAGGCCAATCTGTCTATAAATTTTCTGTACCCGGTTCTTCGCAAAATCAAAACGAAGGGGATGTTCAGTGAATATGCAAGGGCATCCTCTGCCTTGACAAGTCCACTCCATTTGCCGGAAAAATTTATAGGGGAAAAATTGCTGAACCTGTACGGTGCATCCTCTATCAACATTTCCGGATTTATAACACCTTCCTCTATGGCAAGGGCATATAGAAACGGTTTCAATGCAGAACCAGGGGATCTGAAGGCGTAAAATCCCCGTACCTGCCCATCTATGCTTCTATCCCAGTAATCAAGGGAACCAACGAGCGCCCTGACCCTTCCTGTTTCGTTTTCTATAACCACCACACTGGCATTGGTGGCTCCAGAACTGAATATTGACTTTCTGTAGGAAGAAAGTATGCTTTCCACCCTTTTCTGAAGATACCTTTTTATGGTGCTTTTTATCTCCCTTTCCCCGGGATACTTGCTCAAAAGAAAATCAGATGCATGTGGCGCCTCAAAGGGAAAAGGTTTCCTGCCAGCAGGTAATGATGTGGCAACAGCTCTTTTATATTCTTTCTCATCAATTATCCCCCTCTTAAACATGCACTCAAGAACCCTGTCTCTGCCCTCCCTTAATTTCTTCATATCCTTGAAAATGAGGGGATTTCTCGGAAGCGATACCAGGAATGCTACCTGTTCCGGAGCAAGTTTATGGGGCAACTTTCCAAAATAGGCAAGGGAGGCAGCGCCCACGCCCTCAATATTTCCTCCATATGGGGCGAGGTTTAAATACATTTCAAGCACCCTGTCTTTCCC
This sequence comes from Candidatus Aminicenantota bacterium, assembly GCA_027062035.1. Classification (GTDB taxonomy): domain Bacteria; phylum Acidobacteriota; class Aminicenantia; order S016-38; family S016-38; genus S016-38. The sequence goes on from JAMOUL010000106.1 coordinate 1,994, forward strand.
GAGCCTCAACTCAAACTGCAAAGCCCTGAAGCCTTCCACCAGTTTCGAAAGTATTGTTCTCTTTTTCGGCTCAACGATTCTGGCAAGCTGCATGGTTATGGTTGAAGCACCAGAGACAATTTTCCCTGCCTTCAAATTCTGAAATATAGCCCTTACCACGGAGAAGGGGTTTATTCCCGGATGATAATAAAAAAACCTGTCCTCGTAGCAGAGGGTGGTTTTTATAAGGAGGGGGTCTATTTCTTTCAGGGGAAGGAATACTCTCCACTTTTCATCCTGCGAGAGGGTGGTCCTCATCACCTCGCCGTCTGAATAGAGAATCTGCCGTGACCATGAAGGTTCAAGCTTCCCGGGCAGAGGATAAACCAGAAGTAAAACAATAAAAGCTATAAAGGGAAGTAGAAATTTAACGCTTTTTCTTTTCAACACTGAAAACATTGGATACTGTATTTGCATTTTTCTGAGGATCATACATGAGTACTCCTCTGGCTGGCGGGAAGAAAAACTCTCCCGGGGTTACGGCTCTGAGCATAACGTAATAATAGGATAATCCTTTACGAAGGGTGGTAAATACGATTACCCTATCGTCCCTCACATCCAGATATTCCGGGTTTATGGTTTTCAAAGTGCGGGTCCATCCTGGTAAAAGTGATGGGTTAAGCCTGGGATTCTCAATCTCGAGACCCGCTGGAACAGGAATTTCCATTGCAGCATTACGGTAATATCCTTCTGAGTTTACCCAGAATCTCAGCACCAGCATGTCTCCCTGGGTTGCTCTGAAGGTTTTTCCGCCATCCTTTGTTAGAATTTCCCTTCCTATGGTAAATCCCTTGCCATAAGGTGAAAAACTCCTCTGATTTCTGGAAAATCCTGTATTTTGTATAGTGAGGTAAACTGTTCCTTTACCTTTATATTCCAGCTCAAGCTTATCGTAAAGGGCAGCGTTTTTAAGATTGTAGGTTATGATTCCTCTCCCCTTCTTTCCCTTTACCTTCCTGTCGTTGGCTCTGAGAATCACATCAAAATTCCCGACAGACCCATGTTTATCCATGTAAAGCCCGAGGGAAAGTAGAGACCATGCAAGTTCCTGAGTGGTGTAATAGTAACTTCTTCTCCTGGTCAGTCTGGTAACTATGTCCTCCACAAGACCTTTTTCATCCGGATGGAATGGGTTCACCGATTCCATTATGTAAAGACTGAGGGCCAGTGCCTTTAATTCGCTGTAAAAGTTATGATAAAGCCTCCTACCCTTCTTTATTTCCATTTTTAGCGCTTCATCAAGAAGTTTTCTTGCCAGTTTCCTGTTTCCAAGTTCATTCATAACCCCTGCAAACCAGAGCACATCCTCTCTGGTAAGATCCTTTGACCTGGCCTTCATCAGGAGCTCAGACTTTAAATTTGGATCCTTTTCAAACATTCCGCCCCTTGCAAGAACGTAAAAGGTAATACCGTCCTTTTTCCTTGTGAATTTCAGATAGGACAGGGCTGCCTTTATCACAGAATCAGGCACTGAAAATCCTGCTGATTTTGCCTCAAGAAGAACGAATGTAGCATAGGCTGACGACCATCCTGCTGGAGTTCTTCCACCCGGCCAGAAGGAAAATCCTCCTGTGATGGTCTGCATGGAGATTATCCTGCTTATCCCGTATTGAGTCATGTTAATGTACTCTTCCCTGGTCCTTTCAGGAGCCACAAGGGGCATCAGGGGTGCAAGTCTTACCAGAACAAGTGTGGAGGTGGAGGTCTGTTCTATACATCCGTAGGGATAGTGAATCAGATAGGAAACATGGGCTAAAGCTGAAGCTCCGGGAAACGGTGAAACGATTAATTTTGCCCTGTGTGCCTTTGGTATCCAGTTCGCAAAGTAGGGTCGCAGGTCTAATTTCCCTTCCCTATCCATAGTAACGACCTGATTATCTGTAACATATGGAAGGCTGGGATAAAGGGGTATAGAAAAGTCCTGCGAATATTTCTCCCCTTCAGTTTCTGCATGCACCCAGATTTTTACAGTTCCCGGCTCTCCACCTGCAGTCCCATCCACCCACAGGATTTCCCTTTTTCCTGGCTTAAGGGTAAGGGTTTCTTCCTTTGTAAGGGTTGCCCCCTCAGCAGATATTCTCAATTTAACTTTTTTTGCCCTGTCCGTTGTGTTCAAAAGGGTTATGGGCAAAGAAAACCTGTCCTCTGTGGAAAGGAATCTGGGTACAGTGGGAGAAACATAGACATCCCTTTTAACAATAACGTATTTTTCAGCTGAACCCAGGGCTTCAGGGGTAACAGCTTCCACCATAACCCTTAATTTTCCCTGGTATTCAGGAACTTTAAACCTCACACTTGCTACACCCCTGGAGTCTGACTCCACTATACCGCTCCAGTATGAAACCACCTGTGCAAAGCGGGGCTGGGTAAATTCTTCTTCTTTAGCTACAAACCCACCACCGGTTTGAGCCATATATTTTCTCACTATCCAGCCAAAACTTTCAGAAGTTCTCAAGAACAGTCTCATGGCCCTCAGAACTCCGGAATAGACGTCCGGAGTCTTAAATCTGGTTATCTGTAAAATTCCTTCATCTACAACTGCCACCGTGGCTCTAAACTTCTTCCTGGCCTTTATTCTTATCTCCATTTCCCTTGATGGCTTAATTTCCTGAGGAGCTTCTATCTGCACGTTCAATTTTAATTTTTTGGGTCTTATTTTTATCCTTTTTACCCCGAAGGCTCTGGAAACGAGATAATTCTTTCCAGACCTTACAAGAAGCGCTGTGACATATACATTGGGCACCCCTTCTGGGAGTTCAAATGTCCAGGAAGCGGTCTTTCCCTTTGCTTCCCTCCAGGTGTAGGAATAAACCCTATCAAGCTCAACTGTCCAGAGTACCTTTCCTTCAAAGGGCAACTTTATCTCTGCTGTAACCCTATCGCCCTCGTCGCCTTCAGTCTTATTAACACTTATCGGAAGGACATCAGGGGACTCCGGTCTTGCACTGACACCCCAGCCCCATCCGTAAACGATGGTCTGGGAAACTGTTCCGTTTTCCCTGTCTATAACTTCTATTAAATAGTCCTCGTAATTACTCTGCGGAACAAAAGAAAAGGAAAACTTCCCGTCCCTGACTTCCACATCCCTATCAGTTATTACAGGGAGCTTTTCAACGCTTCTTTCCCATCCAAAATCACTATAATAACTATAGGTATAGTAATACAATAAATTGTATATATTATACGAAAGCCTTGCTTTGCCAGAATAAGGTTTACAATCGGGTCTCAGAAGTACTCCCTGAATTCGCACAGGATTTCCAGAAATTGTTCTCCTGGAGGAAGGTTTAAGCCCAATATAAAACGGTTTAGGGTGAATTATAGTCGAGATACTCCTTTTGGTGGTTCTCCCGCTTCCTCCCTCAGAAACTTCCACCCTCAAAGTAAGCCGCAAAGGCAGGGAGCTTTCTCTCGCATCCTTCATGGAGAAACTGATCTTTGCTCTGCCCTGACTATCAAGCTCTCCTTCGGGAATTTCAACTCTCCAGGATGTTTTTCCCCGCTCACTTTTAACCTTACCAAATGAATACCCCATATATCCGCTGCATTGAGGATAAACTGCTTCTGCTATAGCCCATCCAGAATAATTTTCCCCTGAGGCAGGGGCGCCGAACAGATACCTTGCTTCGACCTCAGCAGAAATAGATTTTCCGGGATCTATTTGTTCCGGTAATTTTAGATCCACGCTCATTCTCTCGGGGACGAAGGTTTCAACAAATATGAAATATGTGAATATGTTCTTATCCCCTACGTAAAGCTCAAGGGCATACTTGCCTGTTGGGGAAGTAGAAGCGGTTGGAAAACTGAACTGGACGAGACCATCCTTTCCTGTTTTTCCATTAAGGGTAACAAAGCGATTTCCCCTGGGATCTCTCACAACAAGTTTTACAGGGATGGAAAGCCCTCTATAGGTTCTTGCCTCCCTCACAAGTACCGCAAAATTGATCTTTTCTCCAGGTCTATATAGGTTTCTTTCTGGATAAATAAACCCGATGTATGGATGGAACCTGCCTTCCCCTGAAATATCATATGCTTCCATGGGAAGAAGGGAAGTATTAAAGTGGAGATATGTCCATTGCTTCGCCTTCCTGGCAAAAATAACGTATGGAGAACGTTCCTTCCTGTCCGTCTCAATAAGGCAAAATCCTTCGCTGTTTGTAGCACAGGTCCCAAGAAGAAAGTTTTTGGAAGTCCTTACTTCTATGCTTGTTGCCACCTGAGGTTTGAGGGTTGCAGAGTCTATTGTCCATACATAGAGTTTACCCGCATACCATTTGGCTATTATGGACAGGTCGGAAACCACAAGTTGAATACTGTCCTCTACGGTTCTTCTGTTTGAGGTTTGTCCCGACAATACAACAGAATAAATTCCATCCCTGTCGGCATTTATGTAATCTTTCAGATTCAGCCAGAGAAGGTTACCCTTCGAAGGAAGGGCTATCTTCTGGGAGAAAATCCTTTCGCTGTACTGATCTATATAGTCCTTATCCCCATAATCCTTTGAATACCAGAAGACAACATTTTCCGGAGGCATGTAATCTATGGAAAGCTGTAAGCTTTTCAAACCCTCAGCCTTTACCGGAATTTTCCAGTCTCCCTGCCGTCCGAAGTACTTACCTCTGTAAAGGAACCTGAGTTTTCCCTTTCTTGGTGGAATCTTCGCATATGCCTTAAAATCCTGCTGGAGAACTGCTCCGTTCTCGTCCTCAATACCGGAAAGCAGGGTTATTGTATAAAATCTTTCCGGAATAAAATCACCGGTAATATAGATCAGATTACCCGCGGCGATGACTTTAAAGGGTATCTCAGGGGATACCAGCACTCTGGTCTGCACACTTTCATTTATTAGTTTTACCCTTGTTCCCGGAGAATTAGCTCTGAGCTTTATTATATAACCTGTACCCTTCTCCTTTACACCTGAGAAGCGAAATACAAGGGGTCTTTGTCCAAATCTTACAGTTACCTCTCTTGTTATGGATTCCTTTAATATAGCTCCCAGCTCGCTCTTCATACCTTTTTGCAGAACGATCTTAAATTTAGCAGGAACTCTGGAAACCGGAATATCTACATAAACTATCTGATTATCCGACCCAATTCTTATGCTGGCTGGTTGTACCTCTTTTCCTTCCTCATCAAAAACGCGAATGGATTTTTCGAATTCCGCCCTTTTAACAGGGAAATTAAAGTGAAGTTCTATTGTAGCAGAATATCTGCGGGTGGATGTTACAGACACATTGAGAAGCTTTAAGGAAGGGGTTTTGAACGAAAACTCCCTTGTGGCCAGTTTAACCTTCTTTCCCGGATATGGTACCGACAGAAGAACTATTCTGTATTCACTATCCGGCAAAGGCTTCTTTTTAAAATCGACCTCAAAGGTTCTGGGATTTATCCATCTTCCCGAGGCAGGAATAGACGGGTTTATTTTGATGTAGCTGGCAAGCATTTTCTCAGATATCGTTATACCCTTAGCTCCATGAAACGACCTATCAAAATAAAACACAAGCTTTCCCGGAAGATAATTCAACTCTCCGCTCGGATTTATCTTTACATTTACTACGGTTTCTGCTTTTCTGGAAACAGCCCTGGAAGTTCTCTTCTCTTCCCGGGTTTTGCACCCGAAAAATCCGGAAAATAATATCACAAAGGATAGACCTATAAGCAGGCCTCTCCAGAGATTTTTCTTTCTCAAAATCCCTCCTAAATGATTTTTTCTTATACTATAATACATATATCCACTCTCATTTAAAAATTTTGTTTTTATATGAAATTAATACTATTTAGAGCATTATACTTTCAGGAGGTCAAGATGAGAAAATTAAAATATCCTGCGCTGATTTTTATAATGTTCTTATTTATAATATCTTTCCATTTAGATGCGCAGGGAAAAATCTCTGGCGTTGTTTTCGGAGATTATTATTATATGTTTTCAAACCACAATCCAGGGATTGAGGGAATGAATGGATTCTGGTTCAGAAGGCTTTACCTTACTTATGACCACAATCTGAGCTCCGCATTTAAAATCAGAATTAGATTTGAAGCTTATAGCAAAGGGGACTTCTCCACAAAGGAAGAAATTATCCCCCATGTTAAGGACATTTATATTCAATGGAGTAAAAATGGACAGTCTATAATTCTGGGCCTCTCCCCTACCCCTACCTTTGGAAAAATAGAAAAGTTCTGGGGATACAGAGCGGTAGAGAAAACACCTCTTGACCTTTATAAGATGGCCCATTCAAGGGACACAGGGATTGCCTTCAAGGGCAAAATAGCTAAAGGGAAGATTTATTACCACCTGATGTTTGCCAACGGAGAAGGCAATAAGTCTGAATTCAATAAGCAGAAAAAGGTCATGGGAGCCATAGGTTTTTACCCCACAGGGAATCTGTATCTGGAATTCTACAGTGACTACGAAAGTGGGCCGATAAACAGAACCGATGTATATACTCTGCAGGGATTTATAGGATTTGCGATGAAGAAATTCACCTTTGGAGCCATGTACGCAAACCAGATACATCAGCTTGGCGAGGAAGATTTAAAACTCAGAGTTTTATCTATAACAACAGTATTTGATGTCAGTCAAAAAATTACTCTTTTTGGAAGGTACGATAGGATGATGGACCCGCTTCCAGCCGGACCAGCCATTTCATATTTACCCATGGACAGTTCTTCTCCCTTCTCATTGGTAATAGGAGGTATGGACTATAAAATATCCAGTTCATTCAGCTTAATCCCAAATATCGAGTTTGTAATCTACGATAAACTTAACAGCAACGACATTGTGGGAAAGTTAACGTTTCTTTATAAATGGTAAAAAAGAAGAAACCCGGGTGTTGAAAAATAAAGAATCGAGTTGGATACTAAAATTATTTATACATAATGAAAGATATTTATAAAAAG
>JAMOUL010000107.1 GCA_027062035.1 Candidatus Aminicenantota bacterium
CAGACATACCTTTGCCCAGGAAGGATTTTTACCAGCCTCCCTATTTGCCCATAGCCTTGCATATTTCTTCATTCTGTCGAAAAGCTCCTCTGCATTCTCATAGGGATAATGGAGTACTTTTCCCTTTAACCTCCGGGTTCTGCCCTGAAATACCAGGGTCTCATGCACAAAATTGCCCTCCCATCTGGCGAGCTCCCGTTTAAAAAGTCTGACTCCCCAGTCCGGCCACCAGCCGCAGCAGTGCATGGGTCTTCCGTAGAAGAAACTTTCCCTTCTTATCAGATATCCATCCGCCGAAAAGTCCAGATTTTCAATCTCTCTTTTGAGCTCAGGGGAAACCTCCTCGTCAGCATCTATTGAAAGGATCCATTGATTTCTGGCAAGGGAGAGCCCGTAATTTCTCTGTGATGCATATCCCTCCCATTCTTTCTGAAAAACCTTTGCCCCGAGGGATGCAGCTATCTCCGCAGTTCTGTCCTGAGAATACCTGTCCACAACTATAATTTCATCCACAAAATCCAGGCTTTTTATAACGCGTTCGATCCTGTCTTCCTCGTTGTGGGTAATTATTACCGCAGAAATTTTCATACGCTTTTATTTTAACTTAACTGGAAAAATATCAAAAAAGGGACAGACCCCTGTGCGTTTTGTTTTTTTGTGTGGGGAGGATGTTGCTTTTTTCAGTATTGAAAGTCTATTTCAGCCTCTCTAAGTGAAGGCCATGCCATGTCCTTTTCAGAAATTACAGGATTGCTTACAGGCCACTTTATACCGATATCCCTGTCATTCCATATAATTCCCCGTTCGTGTTCAGGAGAGTAGAAATCCGTCACTTTATAAATAACTTCTGCCTCTTCGGAAAGAACACAGAATCCGTGGGCAAAACCCTCAGGAATGTAAAGCATCCTTTTGTTTTCCTCTGAAAGTAAAACCCCCACCCACCTGCCAAAATGAGGGGAACCCTTCCTTATGTCAACAGCCACATCGAAAATCTCTCCCCTTATAACCCGGATAAGCTTGGCCTGAGCCCTTTCCCTTAATTGATAGTGCAAACCCCTTATAACCCCTTTGATGGACCTGGAATGGTTATCCTGTACATACCTGTCCTTCAAGCCGTATTCCTCAAACTCCCTGTAATTGTAGGTTTCCATGAAAAACCCTCTGGAATCACTATAAACCGTGGGTTCAATCAAAATCAGGTCCGGTATTTCCAGTCCTGTGAATTTGAACTTTGCCATCTCAGGGAAGCTCCGATAACGCTCTTTTTATCCTTGCCATGGTCTCTTCCTTTCCAAGAATTTCAAGCACATCAAAAATCCCCGGGGAAACCCTCTCCCCAAGAAGAGCTACCCTCAGGGGATGGATGAGCTTTGCCGCCTTTATCCCCATCCTGTCAGCCAGCTCTCTGAGCACCTTTTCTGTCTCTTCAGCGGTAAAGGATTCCACTTTCTCAAATTCCTGAAGTAATCTTTCCAGGCCCTCCTTTGCTCCATCCTTCCAGTGCTTTTTAAGGGCCTCCTCCCTGTATTCAAAGTCCCTTCTGACATATCTTCTGGCTGTTGCAGCAAGCTCTGCAAGGTCTCTGGCCCGTTCCTTTACAAGAGCAAGCATCCTGAATGACCAATCCTGCCTTTTCTCAAGATCTTCCAGAATACCCTCCCTTTTAAGAAAGGGTTTTAGCTCCTCCCATATTCTATCCACAGGTAACAGGGAAATCATCCTCGCATTCAACCATGCCAGTTTTTCAAAGTCAAAAACCGGATTCGAATGCCTGACCTTTTCAAGGGAAAATCTTTCCACAAGCTCTTCCACCTCGTAAAATTCCTTATCCTCCCCTGGAGACCAGCTCAATTGAGCCAGAAAATTGAACATGGCAAGGGAGAGATAACCCTTTTCTTTAAAGGCGAGCAGGGAAGTCTCACCATGCCTTTTGCTGAGCTTTTTTCTGTCCGGGCCAAGGATGAGAGGTAGGTGAGCAAAGAGTGGTGGATTCCATCCAAAGGCTTTATAAAGAAGGATCTGTTTTGGAGTATTTGCTATGTGGTCTGCACCCCTTATTATATGGGAAATTTTAAGTAGATGGTCGTCCACCACCACGGAAAGATGGTATGTGGGATAGCCATCGGATTTAAGGAGAACAAAATCCTCTATTTCACTGTTATCAACGGATATTTTTCCAAGTACAAGATCCTCAAACTCTGTTTTTCCCTCAGGTACGATGAACCTTATGGCCTTCGGTCTCCCTTCGTTTTCAAATTTTTCCCTTTCTTCCGAAGAAAGATTGAGGCAACGCCTGTCATATTTCCAGGGTTTTCCCTGCTCTTCTGCCTTCTTCCTTCTATCCTCTATTTCTTGCCTGGTACAGTAGCAATAATAGGCCTTCCCTTCCTTTACCAGGCGCTCTGCCATCCTCTGATATATTCTAAGCCTTTTGCTCTGATATACAGGTCCTTCATCCCATTCGAGCCCTAACCACTTAAGGGCGCTCAAAATCTCAAAACTCATTTCTCTGGACGAGCGTTCAACATCTGTATCCTCTATGCGGAGCACAAATTTTCCGCCGTTTTTTCTTGCAAAAAGCCAGTTAAAGAGCGCTGTTCTGGCTCCTCCAACGTGGAGGTGACCAGTAGGTGATGGGGCAAACCTAACCTTCACCATATCCATTCTCCTTTTCTATTCCGTATTGTTTCATCTTGCGATGAAGATATGATCTGTCTATGCCAAGAACCTCTGCAGTTCTCTTTATGTTCCAGTTATTTTCCCTCAGCTTCCTTTCAATAAACCTCCTCTCAAAGGCCTCCTTGGCCTCCTGAAGACTATGATAGGTCTGGAAAATACTATCTTCCTCACGTCCTGGCCGAAGATTGAAGTCCTCTGCTTCAATGATTTGATTTCTC
>JAMOUL010000108.1 GCA_027062035.1 Candidatus Aminicenantota bacterium
CTTGCTTTTCTGCTTAATGACCCTGTGGAGGAAATTGCTGATAAGGCTGCTCTTTCCCTCATGGATATGCCCAGAAATTCTATTCTTTCCTATCTATCTTCCAGAGATGCAAATCCTGAGCTGCTGAAGTTTTTTGCGGATTTTTCCCTGGAAAACAGGGATTACGAAATTGTGGAAGCGGTGGTTAGAAACCCCTCCACCCCTGATGGAACTCTTGTCAATCTTGCCAGCAAGGGGGATGAAAGAATAGGCGATCTGGTAATATCGAACCAGATTAGAGCGATTGCAAACAGGAAAATACTGGAAGCCATAGTAAATAATCCCAATTCTTCCATCAGGTCAAGGGCGCAGGCAGAGGAGTGGTTGAGATTGTATTATTCCAGGGAGGAGGACCTTAAGATTATTGAGGTTGTTGAGGAGCTTGCCGAAGAGGGCAACCTGGAGGAGATCGAAGTCATAGAGGAACTGGAAGAGGTGGAAGAGCTTGAGGAACTCCTTGAAGAAATACCGGAAGAAGAGAGAAAGAAAGAGAAGAAAAGTATGTTCGCTATGGGATGGGATGATATTAAGAAACTTCCCATTCCGGCAAAAATAAAATTGGCTCTTATGGGAACAAAAATGCACAGAGCCATCCTTATAAGAGATCCAAATAAGACTGTGGTGGATGCCGTTCTGGAGAGTCCCAAGCTAACAGAGGATGAAATAGAAGGATACTCAAAGATGAAGTCCCTTCCTCAGGAAGTGATAAGAAAGATTGCGAACACCAGGGAATGGACAAGGAGCTATACTATTACTGTGAATCTGGTTAAGAATCCGAAAACCCCTCCCCAGCTGGCCATGTCCCTGTTGAGAAGGTTGAGAGAAAAGGAAATAAAGGAGGTGGCGGCAAGCAGAGAGGTTCCCGCGGTTATCAGAAGGGAGGCTCAGAAACTTCTGGATAAGAAGAAAAACCGCCCCAAGTTTTAGCCCCCTTAAATATTTTTGTAATAGCACTATTCCGTGGAGAACTTATAGGCTCCCTCCCTTATTAGCTTTGGAGGTTTTATAGTAAAGTCAATAATAGTTGATGGAAGACCTCCACCTGTTTTTCCCAATATCACAAGGTCCACCCTTTCAGAAAAGTAATTAATGGATTCTTCCTGTGGAAGTATCAGGCCTGCTGGATTGGCGCTTGTTGAAGCAATGGGAGCCCTCAGAAGCTGGAGAACCTCAAGGAGAAACTGATCTGAAGGAATCCTTACAGCTATTTTCCCCCTTGAAGTAATGTAGGGAAAATCCCTTCTGGCTGGAAGAATAGCCGTGATAGGTTTAGAAATGAAATCCTCCCATAGGTTCCTTAGACTTTCAGGAATTTCAGAAACCAGCTCCTCAAGCATGGCCTCAGATGAAAGAACAAGGAAAGGCTTCTCCCAGCTTCTCCCCTTTAGAAGAGCGAGTTTCTCGAGGGCCTTCCTTTTCCAGCCATGGGCAGCAAGTCCATATACTGTATCGGTAGGGTGAAGAACTATGCCCCCCTTTTCGAGCACCTCTGCAAATTTCTTCGCAGAGTCCTTATTTTTTCTTAAATATGTCGCCAAGGCTGATGATGGTTTTTCCGTCTGTGATTATTGTCTGAATTGTGGGAGCAATCCTTTTTATGTATTCATACTGAATAAGCGCTGGATTCCTTGCAAGCACCTCTCCCTTGAGCCTGAGGGCTTCTGCTTCTCCCTGGGCCTCGATTATCTTCCTCTTTTTCTCCATTTCTTCCTTTTGGAGGATGTATTTCATTCTCTGTGCATCCTGCTGAGCTATCTGTTTTCTCTCTATAGCCCTTTCAAAATCAGGGGTGAATCGAACGTCTCTGAGAAGTACTTCATCAAGAACAATATAATTCTCTGCAAAGCTCTTCTTCAGTTTTTCTTCTATAGTGTTCTGAATAAACTCTCTTTTACCGGAGTAGATCTCCTCCACCGAGTATTCGGAAATGGTGAGTCTTGCAACACTTCTCACCTGAGGTCTTACCACTTTGTAAATATAATCTTTTCCTATGGTCTTATGCAGCAATATTAGTTTTTCAGGATCAGGATGGAACCTGACGGAAATATCCAGAAATACCACAAGTCCTTCCTTTGTGAGTGCTTTGAGACTATCGTCCCCCTTTATTTCCCCTTCCCACTGGGTTTTGCTCATTGTGTAAGTTTTTACCTTAATGTCATAAATGGTGGGGTGATCGACAAAGGGTTTAAGGAAGTGAAAACCCTCATCCAGAATTCTGAGATTACCTGACAGCTTATTGAAAACAACCGCCCTTTCTCCAGGGTCCACAATTATGTACACCTTAAAAAAGAACATGGCAAAGAAGATGGCCAGGACTATAAAGCCTGCCATTTTTAAATAATTTTTAACCATTTTTTCCCTCCAGAAATTCTTCTATTTTAAACAGAGATGTGAATGGGTATTTCCTGGCCACCTCATTCCCACCTCCTCTATCCATTATTGCAAAGCAATGAAGTATTATACCCCCCTCATCTTCCACAGCCCGGGCAGCCTGGAGAATGGATCCTCCTGTTGTAATTACATCCTCCAGCAGAACTACCTTCATTCCCCTTTCTATCCATCCTTCGATCCTCTTTCCGCGGCCATGTTCCTTCTTTTGTTTTCTCACGAGGAAACCCTTCAGGGGATGGCCCTTTACATGGCTCATTATTACCACCCCTGAAACCAGTGGATCTGCTCCTATACTCATGCCTCCAACTGCTTCAACACCTTCCACTTTTAAAATTTCCTCTAACAGAAGATTTGAAGCGAGGTAAAGGCCTTCAGGATGCAGACTTGTCATCCTGGCGTCGATGTAATAACTGGATCTTTTTCCCGATGATAGAATAAAATCTCCGAATTCCAGTGACACCTCTTTCAGTATCTCTTTAAGTCTTTCTTTCATGCTCCAGCTCCTGTAATTTTTCTCCAAGGATTTCCCCTATCTGTTTCAGAAACAGGAGATCTTCAGATGTGAAGTTGCTCTCCTCATTTCCTCTGGATACTTCGAGAACCCCCAGGGTTTTCTCCTTTGTGGCAATCGGTGCAGCGATAAGTTTTCTTATGGGTTCTTCCTTTCCTGAAATTTTTTCGAAGAATGCAAGATGCTTTACATTCAGAAAATCATTGGAAAGGAAACCATCTTTAGCCATAAATACCTTGGCTGCGATAGAACTTGAAGTCGTCGGTGGAATTGCTCCGGCTTCCATCAGTTCAGGAGGATGAACAAACTTTAACGCCTTCATTTCGTCATCGTACAACAATATAGCTACAGCCTTATCCATGACATTATAATATTCTTTTATGGCCTGAATGGCAGCCCAGATGGCCTCCTGGCTATTTTTTGCGTTTTTTAGCTCTTCCATAATTCCCCCTTATCTCAGTTCCCTGATAAAAGCGGGAGAGGATTTCCTTATAGTTCATTCCTTCTGCTGACATTCTGATGGCTCCGAAACAGCACATACCGATTCCCTTACCCTTCCCTCTTCCACAAAAGAAATAACCCGAAATATTTCCGTCTTCATCATACTCCCTATCTATTATAAAGAGAGAAGATGGTAGAGCGAGGGCTTCTGTTATTCTATCTCCCCTCAATATATATGAGCTTTCATTTCCTACAACTTCAAGAGCCACTGCCCTGCCAGTTTCGCTCTGTTTAGCAACTTTCAGATCCTGAAGGTCATCCAGAGGAATATATTCCTTCAGTCTTTTTTCCAGAAGGTCAGCCCTGTACCTTTTTCTCCAGATTAACTCCTCACCATCGCCAGAATAGCCATTTTCTTCCAGAGCTGAGATCTTACCATTGAGATTCCTGAGGAATTTGATGGGTTCCCCATCCAGAAGGATTTCCTTTTCGGCTGAGGTAAACCCTATGTTTCCGTTTCTGAAGAGTTTTACATCCTCTATTCTTTCTCCGTTGATATACACCTCTCCTTTTTTGATGCTGACCCTTCCGCTTTCCCATTTAATCTTTCCCAGGGCTTTCAGTGAATTATATATAAAAGTAGCAGCATCTCCCTGGGTAAAATCCTTTTCCCGGATGGTATCTTCATCGATTATACCAAGGTCTATGAGATACTCAAGGGGCTCTACGGTTTGAGCTGGTTTAACGAGCATCATGGTCTGACCCAGAGCTCTCAGGAAGCTGATTTTGAGGTCATCTGAAAGCGGGAAAAATTTTTTAGCCTTTATAAATGAAGAAAAACTCCATAACCATTGTTGAGCTTCAGATTTTGTTATAGGGGCGTCGGGGTCATCCACGGTTAAAAGCCCAAGGGCTTCCACAAGATTAATTCCAGTGCCAAAATGGCTGCTCTGACTTTCCAGTATTATCCATTCCCTATCCCAGCATTTTACCCTTTTTAAATACGGTAGTCCTCCATCTTCTGTTTCGCCTCCACAGGAGAGAGAGTAAGGTGTATGGGCAAGAGTATCCTTATAAAAGAGGACCTCCCCCCTGGTGGCTCTGACGGATTTCGCAAATGCCGGGCTTTCTTTTTCCACTCCAAAATATTTGAATTCTGCCCCATCTATTTTCCCTGCCTGCTCTAAGGCCAGGGTTCGAAGGACCACAGCCTGAGCCTTCAGGGCTTCAAAATTGGTGGAATATTTCAGTATCTCTGGTCTGCAACCACTGAGAAAACTTTCTATGTCAAGCACATTGATAATTTCAAGACCCTTTGCAGATTCCCGGATCAGTAAACTTCCCCTGTACGGTTTATCGTTTACTCTGAGCAGTTCTTCTCCAGGGGTTATAAATGCAGTGGGAGCCTTAAAAACCTGGTTTCCCATCAGAATGCGGAGAGGGGATTCTTTCCTTTCCCATAACAATACTGGAACCCCTTTGCCTATTCTGGATATTTCCTTCAGTGCATCTTCCTTGCTCAGGAATTTACCGTGCAGTAACAGGTAAGTATTGCCCTTTTTTACCACAAAATCTTTCTCGCCTGGAGAAAGCACCTCTGGAGATTTTCCCCTTCCAAGTTCTATGGAAAAATACGAATTTCCAGCTCTGGTGGATATGATTATTTTTCCAGTATAACGTAATCTTTTCTTTCCCATTTTTATGAGAGCGTTCTTCCCCTTTATTTCTACCCTTGAACCTTTAAAGATGCTAACCCTTACCAGAGGCGGCCTTTCAGGAATGGTTCTGGTGGAACAGAAGGATAAAAATAGAGCGGGGATAAGAATTATAAGTAAATATGTTTTTTTCATCTCAGTAGATTATAGTAAAAGAAAAGGTGACCCACCAAATTTGAATATGGGTAGTCTTCAGGAAGAGGTGGAAATGGAATGGAATTTTTAACAGCTGCCAAGGCTGCCTCATCATAAGCCTGAACTCCTGAAGGTCTTTCTATTGTGAGAAGAGAGACCCTGCCATCCAGTTCCACTACGATCTTTATAACGGTGAGACCCCTTATCCCAAGCTGGACGGCAAGAGGAGGATGCCAGTTTTCCCTTATCCTTCTTATGACCTCATCCGCCCACGGGGTAATATCATATGAGCCGGATTCGAAAACGGCGCCCCCGGTGACCATTCCTCCCCTGGGTTTGTATTTGAAGTTTTTCCTTGAAAGGAATTTTCCTATCTCCGACGGGTCAACAAACCTCAGGGCGTTCCCTGAGGAGCCTCCAGTATGGTTCCCGGGATTTTTATCAAAGGGGATGGACAGTCCTCCTCTTCCTGAAGCCTTTGTTTTTGAAGACATGCTCCCTTCGGCTTTAGCCTTTTTATTGCCCCTCTTTATTCCCGGGAGTGGCCTTGATATTACCCGTGGCCCCCTGTTAATTGAATTGGATTTTTCCGGAATGGGCGGGATATAAACAGGAGGTATATACGCATATAGGCCCTTATCTTTTTTAAGGGGAGCGGTTTTCTTCAGTCCTCCCATATCAATCTGCATGTTAAAAAGAGCGTAAAGAAGAATGGCGTGAATTGTAATGGAAATTAAAAGAGCCCTTTTCATTAATTTTATTGTATGCTTGACAAAAAGGCTTTTCAAACTATAATAAGGCAATAGGAGGACACGCGCTATGATCAAGGAAGACCTTTTGAAAGAAGTGGTGCAGAATACTTCTCTTACCAGAAGAGAAGCTGCTCATGTAATCAGTCTGGTGCTTGATAGCATAAAAGATGCACTGGCCAGGGGAGAAAAGGTAACCCTTGTTGGGTTCGGTACCTTTTCCGTGAAGGAAAGAAAAGGAAGAACAGGAAGGAACCCGCGTACAGGGGAAACTCTTGAAATTCCCCCAAAGAAAGTGGTAAAATTCGTACCTGGCAAGGCTTTGAAAGAAGCTATAAAATAGGCGCGTAGCTCAGTGGGAGAGCACTTGCTTGACGCGCAAGGGGTCGGCGGTTCAATCCCGCCCGCGCCTATTTTTTTATTTATACAATGAGAATAAAAATCGGAGAAATGGAAATAGAAAAACAATTATCAGGAAAGAAGACCTTTATAGATCTATGGAGGGAAATTGAGCCTGATTCTCCTCTTCCTGTAGGTGTAAAGGTCGATGGAGAAGTTAAGGACATACGGGATGAGGTTGGCGGTTCTGAGGTGGAATTTCTCAAAGACGGGCCCGATGCTCTTATGGTACTTCGCCACAGTGCTTCCCATCTTCTTGCTCAGGCGGTTCTTCAGCTTTACCCCGGCACCAGAATAGGGGTAGGTCCTGCCATTGAAAATGGGTTCTATTACGATTTCCAGAGAGAAGAGCCATTTACCCCTGAGGACCTTGAGAAAATAGAAAAGAGAATGAGGGAACTCGCTGAGAAGGACATAGAAATTAGAAGGGAAATCTGGCCCCGCGATAAAGCAATAAAATTTTTTAAAGAGAAAGATCAAATTTTCAAACTGG
This sequence comes from Candidatus Aminicenantota bacterium, assembly GCA_027062035.1. Taxonomy (GTDB): domain Bacteria; phylum Acidobacteriota; class Aminicenantia; order S016-38; family S016-38; genus S016-38. The sequence goes on from JAMOUL010000108.1 coordinate 6,874, forward strand.
AGCTTATAGAGGAAAAAACCCGGGGCGATATTTCTGTCTATATTCAGGATGATTTTGTGGACCTCTGCCGGGGACCACACGTTCCATCCACCGGTTATATAAAACACTTCAAACTTCTTTCGGTTTCCGCTGCCTACTGGAAGGGCGATGAGTCAAGGGAAAGTATGCAGAGGATATATGGAACCGCATTCTTTACCGAAGAGGAACTGAATGAGTATCTTAACTTCCTGGAAGAAGCGAAGAAAAGAGATCATAGAAGGCTTGGAAAGGAACTGGAGCTCTTTCTTATAAGCGAGGATATAGGACCTGGACTCATTCTGTGGCTACCGAAGGGAGGAGTTGTCAGAAACATTATGGAAAATTACTGGAGAGATGAGCATAGAAAGAGGGGTTATGAGATAGTATTTACCCCCCATGTTGCTGACATTGGCCTGTGGGGAACCAGCGGACACCTGGATTTTTACAGGGAGAACATGTTTCCTCCCATGGTGAAAGACAATGTTACCTATCAGCTGAAACCCATGAACTGTCCTTTTCACATAGTTATGTTCAAGAGTAAACTCCGCTCCTATAAGGATTTACCAATAAGATGGGCAGAGCTCGGCACCGTTTACAGGTACGAAAGAAGCGGAGTTCTTCACGGATTGCTGAGGGTAAGGGGATTTACCCAGGATGACGCTCACATATTCTGTACCCCGGATCAGATGGAGGATGAAATCCTCTCCACTCTTTATTTTGCCCGGGATATGCTTTCCACCTTTGGTTTCAGGGATTATGAGATCTATCTTTCCACGAGGCCAGAAAAATTTGTGGGAACCCCGGAAATGTGGGATAGGGCAGAAGCAGCCCTAAAGAGAGCCCTTGATCGTTCAGGGTTACCCTACGAAGTGGACCCTGGAGAAGGTGTGTTCTATGGCCCAAAAATTGATATAAAGATAAAGGATGTACTTGGAAGAACCTGGCAGTGCTCCACCATTCAGGTGGATTTCAACCTTCCAGAGAGGTTTCAAATTTATTATGTGGGAGAGGATGGTAAACACCATACCCCGATTATGATTCACCGTGCTCTGCTTGGTTCTCTGGAGAGATTCTTTGGGGTGCTTATCGAACATTATGGAGGAGCGTTTCCACTCTGGCTCGCTCCTGTACAGGCCAGAATAATACCAATTACTGATAGAAATCATTCCTATGCAAGAACCATTGAAGAAAAGCTGAAAGAAAATAATATAAGGGTGGAAAACGACTTGAGGAATGAAAAGCTTGGGTATAAAATAAGGGAAGCCCAGTTGCAGAAAATTCCCTATATGTTAATTATTGGAGATAGGGAAGAAAAAGAAGGTAAAATAGCTTTAAGGGTGCGCGGTAAAGGAGATGTAGGTAAAATAGGAATTGAGGAATTTATTTCCATGGTCAAAGAAAAAATAATAAATAAAAGCGAAGAACTTTAAAGGGGAGGGATTTGAGACGGGATTTCCCAAGAAAAAAAAGACCTCATAGGATCAATCATGAAATCAGGGCAACCAAGGTAAGGGTAATAGGAGAGGATAAGAAACAAATAGGGATAATGACATTGAGAGAAGCAATTGAACTTGCACAGGATAAGGGGCTTGACCTTGTGGAGATAGCCCCCAAGGCAGATCCTCCAGTTGTAAGGATAATGGACTATGGAAAATTCCTGTACGAAGAGCATAAAAAGCAGCAGGAGGCCAAAAAGAGACAGAAGCAAATTAAGGTTAAGGAGCTACAAATTCGTCCCAAGATAGACGATCACGACCTTAATGTGAAGGTTAAGAAGATGAGAGAGTTCCTGGAGGATGGCAATAAGGTGAAGGTGAGATTGAGGTTAAGGGGCAGGGAAATGGGAAAGCCGGAACTTGTGAGAAATGTAGTTGATAAGATAATGGAGAGACTTGAGGACATAGCTCAAATAGAAAGCCCGATGAAGGTCGAAGGACGAATCGGGATAATGCTACTCGGTCCAAAGAAAGTTAAGGGAGGTAAAAATGCCAAAGCTAAAGACTAAAAGGTCAGCAGCTAAGAGATTTAAGATAACCGGAAGTGGAAAAGTTTTAAGGCGCAAAGCCTATCACAGCCACATTCTGACCAAGAAATCCAAAACCAGGAAAAGAAGACTCAGGAAGCCAGCCCTTGTTTTCAAGGGTGAGGTAAAAAGCATCAAGAGATTGCTTGGACTTTAAGGAGGTAAGAAATGAGGGTAAAAAGAGGTCCACACAGAAGAAGAAGGAGAAAGAAAATCCTGAAATTCACCAAGGGGTTCTGGGGCGCAAAGCACAGGCTCTACAGAACAGCCAAAGAGGCCATGGAGAAGGCTCTTCTCGATGCATATGTGGGTAGAAAACAGAAAAAGAGAGATATGAGAAGGCTCTGGATAATAAGAATAAATGCTGCGGTAAGGGAACACGGCATGAGTTACAGCAAGTTTATAGCAGGCCTCAGGAAAAAGAACATAGAGCTCGATAGAAAATCCCTTGCAGAGCTTGCGGTAAGGAACCCACAGGAATTTGCCCTTCTGGTGAAGATGGTCAAAAATGGGGAATGAGCTTGACGAGCTTAAAGAAAGGCTAATAAAAGAAGCCGAAGGCATTAAAAGTCAGGCTGATCTTCTGAAATTTAAGGAGAAATTTCTCAGCAGAAAAAAGGGGGAGATTTCTCTGCTTTTTAAAAGGATGCCTACAATTCCCCCTGAAGAAAGGGCGGAATTCGGGAAGCGAATCAACCAGCTAAAGCAGCTGGGAGAGAAGCTTCTGAAGGAGGCAGAAGAAAGGATTAAGGGGGAAAGGAAAAGAAAGGGACTGATAGAATCCATCCCTGATCCCACCCTTCCAGGAATCCCGAGGAAGATTGGGGCTATCCATCCCATTGCCAGAACATCACATGAAATAGAAGAAATATTTCTCAGAATGGGATACGACATAGAAGAAGGTCCTGAGGTTGAAAGTGAATTCTATAATTTTGAAGCCCTTAATATACCTGAATATCATCCAGCACGAGAGGAACAGGATACCTTCTTTATAAGGAAGGGTATTTTGTTAAGAACCCACACTTCTCCAGTGCAGATAAGGTCCATGAAGAAAAGGAGACCTCCTATAAGGATCATAGCTCCCGGGAGGGTTTATAGAAGGGATGAGCCGGATCCAACCCATACCCCCATGTTTTATCAGATAGAAGGGCTGGTGGTAGACAGGGGTATAAATTTTGCCCATTTAAAGGGTACCCTGGAGACCTTTCTCAAAGCCCTGTTTGGTGAAGAAACCAGGGTCAGGTTCAGGCCTTCCTACTTTCCGTTTACAGAACCGTCGGCTGAAGTGGACATTTCCTGTCCCATATGCGGGGGAAAGGACCCGGAGTGTAGAGTTTGCGGAGGAACGGGATGGATAGAGATCCTGGGCTCCGGAATGGTCCATCCACGGGTGCTGGAAGCCGGAGGGATCGATCCTGTTGAATATTCGGGATTTGCCTTTGGCCTGGGGGTTGACAGAATTTCCATGTTAAGGGCGCAGTTGCCGGACACAAGGTATCACTATGAGAACAGAATAGAATTTCTGGAGCAGTTAAAATGAAGGTCTCTCTTGAGTGGCTTAAGGACTACCTGGACATAAGTTTGAGCAGGAGGGAGCTGGAGGAGCTCTTTTCGGAAATGGGATTTCCCGCAGAGGAAGTCGTTTCCTATGGCGATGATTTGATTTTTGACCTTGAGGTTACTCCCAACAGGCCGGACTGTCTTTCACATTACGGGATAGCAAGGGAGATGGCTGTATTTCTAAATCTACCTCTTAAACTACCCGAATTTCCCCTTGAAGAAGCAGATGAGAAGGCAGAGTTCGACATAAAAATAGAGGCTCCTGACCTGTGTCCCGTGTACGTGGCAAGGGTTGTAGAGGGAGTGGAAGTAAAAGAATCTCCGGACTGGCTCAAAGAAAGACTTGAGAAAATAGGGGTTCAGAGCATAAATTCCGTGGTTGACCTTTCTAATTATGTTTTGTTCGCCTTTGGTCATCCCACCCATGTTTTTGATATGGACAGGCTTGAAGGCGGATTGAAAATAAGACGCGGAAGGGGGGAAAAGATTCTGTGCCTGGATGAAGTGGAAAGGGAAGTTACCGAGCAGGACCTTGTTATTGCTGATTTCCAAAAACCTGTAGCTATAGCTGGTGTTATAGGAGGGGAGGATACAGGGGTGACGTTTTCCACAAAGAGGGTACTGATAGAATCAGCTTATTTCAAGCCCGAATCTGTTCGCAAGACAGCCAAAAGACTGGGCATTTCCACAGACGCTTCATACAGATTCGAAAGGGGTGCTGACCCGATGGCTCCTGAAAAAATGGCGGACATTCTTGCCTATCTAATTTCCAGATATTCTGGAGGACGGGTTCTCAGGGGTAGACTGGTTCAGGGTTCCTTTAAGGATGACAGGAAGATATTCACAACAATAGAATTTCTGAATCAAAGACTTGGCACCGAAGTCCAGGAAGAATTTGTGGTGGGAAAACTGGAGAAGATGGGCTGTACTGTAAA
>JAMOUL010000109.1 GCA_027062035.1 Candidatus Aminicenantota bacterium
CCTCCGGGAAAAACAGCGTAATATACAGGGTGAGAGGGGGAAAAGCTGAGATATGGTTGAAGGGAGGAGAGATAAGAAATCCCAATGGTCTGTTTTACAGTAATGGCACCCTTTATGTGGGAACCTTCAGTGGAGGAGGGAAAATCCTCGCAGTTAATGTGAGAACCGGGGAAATAACTGTAGTTGCAGAGGTTGGCCACGGTATTGATGGACTCATCCTTGATAAGGAAGGTTTCTTCCTCATTTCGGACTGGCGGGGCAAGACCGAGCTGGTTACAAAGGACGGTAAGATCAATTTGCTCCTTGATACAACTGACCGGAAAATTAATGCAGCGGATCTGGGCTATATTCCCGGGAAGAAAATAATTCTTGTTCCCACCTTTTTTGATAACCGGGTTGTTGCTTATCGTCTCGTTACCAGGTAGATAAGGAGTTATATTTTAGAAATGATTAGTAGCAGAACAGGAATCAGTGCCAGATTAATGGAGATGGTCCATACATAGAATAAGGGGCCTGTTTTGCCCGTTTCTTCCCTTGTAAGTTCTCTGTACCTTTTTACGTATGAAAAAATAAATAATTTTATCAGAGGGAAACAGAGGCGTTCGCCCCTTACCCGCAGATAGTGATAGATCATTATGCTGCTTACTATGTGAACCGCCACGCAGATTATTGCTAAAGTAATTAAAGCATTCATGTTAAATTATAATAAGAAAATTAAAAACCCGTAACTGTTTCCGCAAAATTGGATATTATAGGTTGTGTTTGCTGAAGAAATTCAGGATTATCCTGCTGGCGTCAATGTCGCGACAGGTTCTTCCAATAATGGATTCAGGAAGATACTGAAAGCCTCCTGGCCAGGTGTGACCTCCGTTCTCAATGCCGTATAGAATGACCTCTGCGTTTTTACTGCACCCGGCATATTTCTTTTTCCATACCCTTGTTCCATCGTATGGGTCCCTGTCAGGAAGGTATTGAATCCCTTCTTCTCTGGAGCAGTGATTTATTGAAGCCCAGAACCTTGCAGTATCAGGGGTTGAAATTACCCTGCCGAGTTTCAACCTTCTGAAGTGCAAGAATCCCCCGTTCCAGGGAACCAGGGGGTCCTTCATTCCCATTATAATGAGCACCGAAATGGGCCTCGAGGGATGGCAGGAAAAATAAAGGTTTTCTGAAATGGAAGCTCCCACCGGAGCTATAGCTGCTATTTTGTTCGTTAGTTCGCAGGCAAGGCGATAGGACATAAGGGCTCCGTTTGACATCCCGGTAACATATACGCGTGATTTATCCACGTTGAATTCATCTACGAGGCGGTCAATAAGCCTGGAAATAAATTTCACGTCATCTATATTCCTTCTGTGGGAATAATAAATGAGACCCCTTCCGTCGTTCCAGTGTTTTCTTATGCCGTCCGGATATACTACGAGAAAGCCTCCTGCATTGGACAGAGTATTGAAGCCGCCCCCTGTAAGTCTTATCATGTCTCTTCCTGAACCGCCCCCTCCGTGGAGGGCAATTACAAGGGGCGGCCTGCGTTTTAGTTTTGACAGAGGGGGTATATGGAGAAGGTAGGTTCTTTCAAGACCATCGACCGTGATGTAGTGCGAAACCGTCATCCCTCTATTTCCGGGGGTGGGATTTTTCCTTGAAAGGGCAAAGATTGTTGTTGTCAGTATAAGAAAGGTAAATCCGCTTGCCAGTATTTTTATTTTTTTGAATTTAATCATCCTCTCTGCCTCCTTTAAAAGATATATCCCATTAGTTTAGATATAATTTCAGGGAAACAGGTTCAAAACCGGGAAGAGATTTTTCAGTTAATGGTTATCTGGTTTTAATGTATGGATAGGCTGCAAAGAGAAACAGGCTTCCAAGAATATCAGCAATCATATCTCCTGCAGAAAAGGTACGATAGGGGACAAGGAGCTGGAGAAATTCCACAGATATACCTATAAATGAAGAAATAAGAATTGCCCACAATAGAGGTCTTGCAAAACAATCCCCGGAAGCATAATAAATCAAAATGGCTGTTATAAAATAGATTAAAAAATGAACCAGTTTATCCGAGTTTCGAGGTACCTCTTCAATTTCGGGAACAGGTATCAGGGAAACTATAACTATGAAAATGATCCAGAGAGATGTGAATATGCGCAGGAGTAAGACACGGGTGGTTTTTGAGTTAAAATTTCCTTCCTTTCTCAAGTCATTCCACTGTTACGCTCTTTGCAAGGTTCCTTGGTTTATCCACATCGTTGCCGAGGTAGTCTGCTACATAATAGGCAAGGAGCTGAAGGGGTATAATGTTTATGATAGGAGAGAAAAGCTCTTCGACTTCAGGGACCTGAATTGCGAAGTCAGAAAGGGCAGAAACCTGCCTTTCCCCTCTTGTCACAAGGGAAATTACCATTCCCTTCCTTGATTTAATCTCCTCTATATTTGAAATGACCTTCTTTAATACCTGGCTTTCAGTGGCAATAAATATTACAGGCATGTCCTTTTCTACAAGGGCAATGGGACCGTGTTTCATCTCCCCGGCAGGATAACCCTCTGCGTGTATGTAGGAAATTTCCTTCAGTTTTAGAGCTCCTTCAAGGGCTATGGGGTAGTTAAATCCCCTTCCAAGGTACAATGCATTTCTTGCCTCTGTGATCTGATACGCGGTTTCCCTTATATGATTGTTTTCCAGGGTTAGAAGTTCCTCTATCTTAAGAGGGAGGTTGGCAAGGCGGGATACCAGGTATTTTTCCACATCCCTTCTCAGTATCCCCCTTTCCCTTCCAAGTTTTATTGCAAGAAGCAGGAGAAGGGTGAGCTGGGTTGTGAACGCCTTTGTTGAGGCAACCGCTATTTCCGGTCCTGCATAGGTATAT
>JAMOUL010000110.1 GCA_027062035.1 Candidatus Aminicenantota bacterium
GGGCAAAAGTACCATAACCGAAAGCAAATTAAAGAAGTCGTGCATGGTGGCTCCAGCAAAGGCACGTTTGAATTCCTGTTTTCTCGTTATATGGGCCAGGGACACAAGGGTATTGGTTACAGTGGTACCTATATTGGCACCCATAATAATGGGGATGGCGTTTCTTATGTTTAGTGCGCCTGCTGCCACCATTCCCACAACGGTGGACGTGGTGGTGGAGGAACTCTGCACAATTGACGTTGAGAGAATACCTATTACCAGACCTACGAGCGGACTCGACGTGGCCCTGAAAAGGCTCTTTGCAAACCCCTTTCCCAGAAACTTGAATCCTGCCCCAATGAGCTCTATGGAAACAAAGAAGATATAAAGAAAAACCAGAAGGAGGAGCAGATCCAAAATCCATCCAAATTTCTTACTCATGAGACCATAGAATAAGAGAATTTCCAGATTTATGTCAAGAAATTTTTGAGAAGCTCAAGGAAAAGTCTGCCCTCCCCATTGGAGGGTTTTGGCTCCCTGTGGAACAGGGGAATTTCTACAAGAAGATTTTTCTTTAATACCCCGGTTACTTTCACCGGACGTTCACTGCTCTTATTAAATACAAAGCCCCTTATATTAATCCTGCCTTTAATTTCTTCCAGAGTTCTCAGGGTTTCTCTAATGGAAAGGTCTGATGGCTCTAACACCCAGATGAAGCTTGATTTCAGAAGAAGGTCCTTAAACTCTTCTACCTCCTTTTTCCTTTTTATAGCATGGTTCAATAGCAGGTCTTCTCCTGAATCTCCCTTAACCATCGTTTTGAGCGAGAGGTATTTTTGCCTCCACTTTATAAGAAGGCCATACCAGTGGATAAGCTTATCTGGAAGGGCAAAAAACTTCAGCAATTGAGCGGTGGCAGCTGTATCCACCACAAGATAGTCAACGTCCGCCTTCAGAATTTCCTTTTTAACTATTTCGAAAAGAACGGTGTCATAATTGGACGGGTCCGAGGCAGAAAATCTGAGGAAGGGTTCAAAATCCCTATAAACCACAGGGGAAAAGGCCTTTCTTATCCTCCTGTCGATTTCCTCTACATATTCCTTTAATGCCCCTTTGATGTCCGGCTCATAGGCCTCCAGAGTCTCTCTTACGTAAAACCTTTCCCCTCTTTCTCTGACTTCAAAAAAATCCCTGAGGGAATGGGCAATATCTGTGGATATTATTCTGGTTTTTCCCCTTTCCGAAAGAAGGATGGATAGAAAACCGGCAAGGGTGGTCTTTCCCACCCCGCCCTTTCCTCCCACCATATAAACCTTCATGCCCAGCCCTCAAATCTCGAGAAAAGGACAGGGAGACGCTCTTCCTTCTCCAGGATCCTTCTCAGAAGGTTTTCATCAATTTCAAGATACGGGAGCAGTTCAAGCACGTAGAAAAACAGGGGGTTTTCCAGCCCTGCAAAGTTAAGAAACAGAAGGGTAAGAACTATTTCCTCATAGTCGCGGGCTTCCCTCTCGAGAGACTCGAAGAGAATGTCTTTAAAGGCTCCCTTGAAGAAGCCCTTTATCCATTTCTTTATTCTTTCCACTTCCTTTTTATGGAGGCAAGAGCCTCAAACCCAACCATAAGACCCAGAACGATCAGCACAAGGGTTACAATGGACAACATAAGCTTTCCCGCGCTCTGGAGAGCATGGGGTGCGAATTTAAATACAAGAAGATATGTCAGGGCGGATTCCGTAACAAGCCACATGAATACTGCCGGTACCAGACTGTACACTGTGGGTCTCTTCACCCCGGCAATATAAGCGGTAACCGTAAAGAGGGAAAGGGCGGCAACAAGCTGGTTTGCCCCTCCAAAGGCAGGCCATATTATTTTCCAGGAGTTTGTAGCAGCAAAGGCCCAGGCAAGCAAAACTCCGATAAGAGCTGCAACCCACCTGTTGGTTAAAACCCTCACATCCTTTGCAATGGCCTCCTGAAACACGAACCTGCTCAATCTTACAGCAGTATCAAGGGAGGTAAGGACAAAGGCATTTAGCATAAGTATTCCGAAGGCAGTGGCAACAGAAAGGGAAGGGCCAAGGCTGGAAACAGCTTTACCAAACCCGGTTCCAAAGGCAACGATAGGTCCTCCCCTACCAAGGATAGAGTGAAGGAAAAACTGACCCGGTCCCTTTCCCCATTTCAATGCCCCTGCCATTAGAAGCAGGACCAGAAGGGCAAGAACCCCTTCAAATATCATTGCTCCGCTTCCCACTATACGCCCATGGCTTTCTTTATCCAGCTGCTTGGCTGTGGTTCCTGAACCCACAAGGGAGTGAAATCCAGATATGGCCCCGCAGGCTATGATTATAAACAACATTGGAATAAGAGGCCCCTGGGCAGAGCTAAAGGAATGAAAGACCGGACCACTCACCTCCGGATGCAGAACAAAAAGCCCTGCATACCCCACGATCAAACCAGCGAAGAGTATGGTCATGCTCAGGTAATCCCTGGGCTGGAGCAGAAACCACACAGGAAGTCCGGAAGCAATAAAGGCGTAGATCAGGAAAATGTAAAACCATGTATTGTAGCCTGCGGAAATCGGGAATTTATATCCCAGCCAGACAAGGAAGAAAATCATCACCCAGGCTATTATGGTGGCAGGTATAACCTTAATCTTCAATCTATATACAGCTACACCGAACAGAATCGCCACGAATATAAGGCCAAGGGTGGGTATTGCGATCTGGGGTTTGGCTTCAAGGGTTCTGGCTGTAATAACCGAAAAGACAGCTATAACAAGCACCAGAGAAAACCAGACAAATACAGAAAAGAGCCACTTGGCTGTCTTTGAAATCACCCTCTCCGCAATTTCTGCGATGCTTACCCCGTTG
>JAMOUL010000111.1 GCA_027062035.1 Candidatus Aminicenantota bacterium
CCCTTACGTGTGCAGAGGAAAGCTGAAAAGTTTGCAGCTTACCTATCAGGAAGGAATATACACACTTTTGGACGGCAATATCCCGATTCTATCTTCAGTGGCTGAGCTATATTCTCCCCGTGCCATATGTTTTAATGGAAGAAAATATCTGACTGTGGGTATGGGCAGAGATTTATTGATAATTTATGACAGAAGGATGGATAAAATATCCGGTCTGGGAGGAGTTTTACTGGATCCCATGTTCGTTGTAGAAAACGGGACTCTCAGGTTGAAGTTCAAAGAAGTATGGAGAGGAAAGGTGTTTTCCAGGAAAGAGAATATACCCCCGGAAAGGGAGATTTTACACAAGGAAATTTCCTTCCCTCCTTCTGAACCATTCTGGTATAACTATGATCTTTTCCCGAATAGATATCTGGCCTTTGGCGACAGTATTACCTATGGTTGTGGATACGGGACCTGTGAACATGACCCTCCCATAGGTTATCCTCACAGGCTGGAAGCATTATTGAAGGAAAACATAGGAGAATCCGAAGTTCTCAATCGTGGAATTCCGGAAGAGGACACATTCGGGGGTATAGCAAGAATTAATGAAGAGCTTACCAATGCCAGGGCAAGATACCTTCTCCTGATGGAGGGTACCAATGATGTGGTAAGGATAGAGTATCCTCTTTCAGCCACCGAGGAAAATTTAAGGGGAATGATAATCAAATCCATGACTTATGGAACTCTTCCCATTATTGCTACGATAATACCCAGGAAGGACTGGTTCTGGTATCACGACTACTTTCACAGAAAGCTTCTGGACACAGTAAAGATGCAGAGGAAACTTGCCAGGGAATATTCCCTTCCACTTGCAGATCAGTTTGATGCCTTTATGGATTTCTCAGGTGGATGGGAGAATCTCCTTTCTGATGGCAATCATCCTACTGAAGAAGGATATCAATTGATGGCTGAGGTGTGGGAAAAGGCTATAGAAACGATCCCTCCATATCCTCCCCATAATGTTAAAACCACGGTTCTTCCCGGCTTCCTGAATCTTACCTGGGAAGGTGGTGGAGAATCAGACCTCGCGGGTTTCTTTATCTGCAAAGATGGTGTTTGTGTTGATCTGGGGCTCAGATTTAGTATGAAGCTGAATTATGACGAACTTATGGGGGAATATGAATTAAAGTCCTATGATAAAGCAGGACACGAAAGTGAGGTTACGGTTCTGAGTTTTCATTAATTTCCCATACCCCCTCAATCCTTTCCCCACATGCAGAGCATCTTCCCTGGGTTATATTGTTTTCAATAATTTCGTAGCCCATCCTTCTTATAAGGGGAGTATGGCATCTGGGACAATAAGTTGTTTCGAATGGTGAACCCGGGATATTTCCTGCATATACAAAACGCAGTCCTTCCTCAAATCCTATTTCCACTGCCCTTGTAATTGTTTTTTTGGGAGTGGGAGGAAGGTAGGTTAGTTTGTAGTGAGGAAAGAACCGGCTTATATGCCATGGAACATATGGACCGAGTTCCTGTACAATAAATCTGGCTATATCCCTGAGCTCTTCCTCTGAATCGTTTAATCCAGGGATAATAAGGGTGGTTACCTCAAGCCATGGAACATGCTTCTTGAATGATCTTAATCCGTCGAGAAATTTATCCAGTCTTGCCTTAACAACCTTTGTATAAAAATCCTTCCTCATGGATTTGAAATCCACATTTGCTGCATCTATAAGTCCCTTTCCGTCTTTTAGAGCTTCCTCGGTGATGTAGCCATTGGTTACAAGTATATTGTGAATTCCCTTTTCCTTTGCTAATTTTGCAGTATCTATTACGTATTCCCAGAATATTGTGGGTTCAGTATATGTATAGGCAATTACCCTGGAGTCGGTTTTTACAGCCATTTTTACCACTTCTTCCGGGGGTATGTATTCTCCCGGGGCCATATTTACCCCTTCGTATCGGAACTGACTTATGTCATGGTTCTGACAGTTAGCGCATCTGAAATTGCATCCAACCGTGGCTATGGATAGAGCTCCGGACCCGGGCAGAAAGTGAAATAGAGGCTTTTTCTCTATGGGATCCACATGCAGCGCTATGGTTTTTGCGTAAACAAGAGTGTACAGGGAACCGTCCACATTTATCCTTACCTGGCATAATCCTGGCTTGGAAGGATAAATTAGACATCTGTGTCTGCAAAGGTTACATCTTACCTTTTGATCTTTAAATGGTGCCCAGTATCTGGCTATCTTCATCTTCTTAGTCCGTACTCTATTATCTCAACATCCAGCCATTTCTTCAACTTTTCCATCGTTATTTGATTGGACTTTATTGAGGGGTAACCCCGGGGGGCGAATATTACATACAGGAACGTTTCTGAGTTTTCTTCCACAGCAGTTCTTAGAGAATCACCGGTGGGATTACCAAAGGGTCCTTTGTCATCTTCCAGAAGCAATCTTCCCTCGAGGTTTATCCAGCCCCTGCGGATTCCTTCATAGCCTTCCCCTTCCTTTCCAATTCTTACAGTAATGTTCCCATCAATTTTGGAGAAGTCATAAAGTCCGTAAGGTATTGAATTTATAAGGGAAAGAAGATTTATGGCATCCACTGCCGGATGAACCTCCGGGAAATTTCCACCCTTTTTTATTCTTCTCCATAGAGCCTCTGAGGAAGGCCTGAATTTTGTTGGATCCTGGCCAAAGGCTTTGTAAAGCTTTCTTCCCCATTCCCTGTTGAAATTTTCTATAGCGTTTTTCAGTTCGTCCAGCGGGACAGTTTTTCCCTTACATTCACATTTGAAGATCCCGTATGGAAGTTCAATTTTTCCCTTCAGCTCCCTTAATTCTATTCTCAATTTTTCGCAACTCCTCCTTTATTTTTTGTATTTCATCTTCAGAGAGAGGCATTTTACCAAATCTTTCTTTGTAATAGAATTTTATAATTTCTTCTCCTTCGTTTCCCATGAGTCTTCCGAATTCAAGGGGAGTGTAATATGGGGGTTTGCGGAGATGGGTCCTCCTGGCAAGTCCGAGCAGTTTCCTGTAGTACCAGGGGTATTTTCCCCGGTATTTCTGGAGCTTGCTTTTTTCCATGCTTTGCGGAGATAGGACCTTTATTAGAATGAAAATCAGGATTAATGCAAGGATAAGAAAAACGATCTTTCTGTGGTTTTTCTTTACCCACCTGAAAGCATTTATCTGGTATGAAGAGGAAAATCCCACAACGTATCTTACCCATAGGTCATTTATTTTTCCCCAGAATGTGGGAAAAATCCCACTTGCTGGAGCCTCTTCCCATGTTTTTCCGGGGGAAGGGTCAAATGGAATCCATTTCCTGCCATCCCATATTTCCACCCAGGCATGGGCATCTCGCATTCTGGCTATTGCCCACCCTTCTCCTCTTTCCCTTAACCTGAAGCCGCTTACATATCGTGCATTCCATCCGAGGGCTTTAAGCAATACAGCCGTCGCAGTTGCAAAGAGTTCACAGTGGCCCCTTTTCGTTATAAAAAGAAAGTTATAGACGGGTTCGCTTTCCAGCAGTTCAACCCGCGTTGTATATGTATAATTTTCATTGAGGAAATTTTCGATATTGCTTATCGTCTCTTCCAGATTTTTTCCCCTGAGCTTTTGTGCCATTGAGTCAATTTCCTTCCATTCCCTTTCTGGAAGATACAATATCACCTTTCTAAATGTGTATGGGTTTTCCTCTCCCAGGATTCGGATGGTTCCGTCCCGTTGTTGTCGTATAAATTGAATTGGAGCGTTTTGCTCTGGTTCAATCCATACCCCGTACCTTCTTATACTGCCCCCGAACTCAAAATAATCTCTGTGGCTCCAGTAACCATTTTCATGGAGAAATATTTTTGTAGTTCCGTAGGGGAAGGGTATTAGCCTCGGGAATTTCAGAAGATATTTTATTTTAAGAGCCGGAACTAACTGTAGAGTGGAGGCCCTGTTGAGTATTTTTTTACCTGATTTTACAATTCCCCTTTCACCTGATAGCCATTGTCCCTTTCTGTAAATGTAAAAAACCCTGGCTTTCCAGTAGACCGGGATTTTTTCGCCCTCTATTTCCATTGCTATGGCGGTGGATTCCCTTATTCTTCCTGAGAAATTAAGGTCCACAAAGTCTGCCAGACCTGAGGTTCTTCTGTAACCACCGGCCATAAAAAATGTGCTCTTTCTTGGAATGGATAGAAAAATTATGGGGGTGAATATTAGAATTGCCATAAGGTGGACAGGAAGAAATTTTATTATTCTTCTGTTCCCTGCGGGATAAAGGGCCTGGTAAATTTGCCAGAGGCTCAATATCACAAAGGATAATGATAAAAGAAAATAGATTAATCCGAGACCGTATATGGCGGAATCCGCCATAAGGAGAAGAGCTGAGATGTGAACCCATTCACGCCATTGACCCGAACCCTTCCACACGTATTCAGCAACGATCAGAAAGCTGAGGAGTATTCCTGAGGCTTCCGAAAGGGACTGGGAAAGATAGGAAAGAAAGAGGATGATTCCTGCAATTGCCGAGGCAACACCTATAAGTTTTATCCTGTCCACCGGAAAATAGAGAGATAAAAGGAAAAATCCTGCTGGAATTAAAACCATAGGATTTTTCGAAAAGATGAGAAAAGAAAAAACAGAGAGGGCTGCAATATATATAATGGTATTGTTTTTCATTTTATAAAGACCAGTTCCTTTGAATTTAATCGGTGTTTCATAGGACTATCGTCGGAGGACAAAGCCAGAAAAACTGTGGAGCGTGGAAACATTTTCTTTATTGTTGAAGCGAGCTGTTCGCTATCCTCTCTGGTTCCGGGTTTCATCAGTGCAAGGGAAGTCATAAATGAGTCCAGGTTCTTTTCGTTTACTTCATCCTGAAAATTTCCGGCAAAGAGGAAGTGAAAGATTCGATTTTTCCAGAGATAATATCCCAGTGAGGCGATAAGGGATATATTCTCTTCAAAAGAAGGACCACTTCCGTATGGGTCCAGGGCTATTATTATCCTTTCTCCAAAACTTCCCCCCATCATCTTTTCCATCAATTTTCCTGTTCTTGCCAGTCCCTTCCAGTATATTTTCCTTGGCTCTGCTTCTTCCACCTCCCGAACATAATGCACCTCTTCGTTACCCCTCATATCTGGCCTATCCTCTCCTTCACCCATAATCTCTTCAGGAAAATATGGTTTTACGTTGTATATTTTTGGATATACCAGGATCTTTTCAGGAAGGAGGAATTTTCTTTCCCTTACGACCATCCCTATAGGGAATTCTGACCATAATATTAAGGGAGGTAAAGAATTATAACCTCTCCTTTTAAATTTATGTCTTAAAGGAAAGCTCCTTGTGGACCTCGATGGGATATCTCCTACAAATGTATCCTGTTCCTCCTTTCTTATCCACAGGGCAAACCTGGGATAAAATCTTTTATTTTTTATTTCCAGAGGAATGAGTGTTTCTTCACAGCAAAACACCCGTCCAATCTGTGAAACCTTTATTTCTATTCTTTCAAGATTTCTTCTGGCGAAGAAACCCGATACTCCTACTGCGGCCAGTGTAAGAGCGAAAAAGAAAAGAACCTGATTTTCTCCTGAGTTTACCCCTCCTATTCCAATAAGCAGGATGACCGCCGATAGGAAGAAAAATTTACCCTTTACTTTGACCCGTTCTCTTTTTTTAAAAAAGCCCATTACAGATTAATAATATCAGGTATAAAAAAGGGTGAATAGAGGGGAATTTTAGTAAGATTCTCCCCCTCTATTATTAACCAAAGTTTTTGTTAATATATTCCACTGCACTCATGGCAGCTATGGCCCCGGTTCCAACCGCAATGGATACCTGTTCGTATGGAATGTTTATTACATCTCCAGCTGCGAATATGCCCGGGGCAGATGTTTCCATTCTGAGATTTACATTTATTTTGCCTTCAGGTGTTAGTTCTACTATATCCTTTACCAGGTCTATGTTGGGGTTCATTCCGATGAATATAAATATGGCTTCCACAGGGAGAGTGGTTTCCTCTCCGGTCTTAACGTTTTTCAATAACAGTTCCTTTACCTTGTTTTCTCCCCGGATTTCTTCTACCACTGTGTTCCATATGAATTCTATCTTTGGGTTTTCAAAGGCCCTTTTCTGCCAGATCATTTCTGCCCTTAGCTTGTCGCGACGGTGGATAAGATAAACCTTTGAAGCATATTTTGTTATATATATTGCTTCGGAAACCGCTGAATCTCCTCCACCTACTACGGCTACAGGCTGGTCCTTGAAAAAAGGAGCATCACAGGTTGCACAATAGGATACCCCTCTTCCGGTGAATTTCTTTTCACCTGGAACTTCCAGTTTTCTGGGTTCAGAACCGGTTGCAATTATAACGGCCTTAGCCAGATATTCGTTTTCCCATCCATTAACCTTCCAGAGGTTTCCATTTTTCTCAATACCATCTATATCATCCAGTATTACTTCTCCCCCGAAGTCCTCCATTTGTGTTTTCATTCTTTTTGTTAATTCCTCGGGGTTAATTCCTCCTGGAAAGCCAGGGTAGTTTTCTATGAGATCCGTAAGCAGAATCTGACCTCCAGGGGATTGTTTTTCGAGAACAACGGTTTTCAGCATTGCCCTCGCGCCATAGAGACCAGCTGAAAGTCCGGCGGGTCCTCCGCCTATTATTGCCAGATCTACTTCTTTCATAGGTACCTCCTGAGGAGTTTTTCGATGTAAGCTTTCGGGTGAAGGCCAATTATTGTATCGGCTGGTTCACCGTTGTAAAAAATTATGAGAGCAGGGATGCTTCTTATAGCATAGGCAGCAGCAGTCCTTGGATTTTCTTCCACATTTAACCTTGCTACACGTACCTTTTCGTTGTAGGCTTTCTCTATTTCTTCGAGAATGGGTTCAAGTTTTTTGCAGGGAGCACACCATTCTGCCCAGAAATCCACTATCACCGGAACCTCACTATTGAGGACTATTTCCTGAAAATTAGAATCGTTCACATCCAGTAATCCCATCTTTACTCCTTTTCTTACTATTTTAGTAGCAAAAGATAACATATTTAGAACTTTTTTTCAACTGCCGTTACAGGGATAAATCCTCTTTATGAGCCGTTTTGTCGGATTTTCGGGAAATTTGATTTTATCTCCTCTGAGAACTTAAAAAAAATAAATTTACATTATTAAAAATGCAAAGCAGAAGTGAGTCGGGGAAGTTTCTTTTATTAAAAGGTATTATAGGATAAATACTTTAAAAACAAGATGTTGTGGTATTTATTTAAAATTATACAATATTTTCCGTTTTTTCCTTTGAAATGCCACATTGCAATAGGAAAATGCAAAAAATAGTAAAAAAATATTTTACTTTTTTTATTTTTGTTATATTATATAGGTATGTTATCGGAGAAGGAGAGGAGAACGCTTCTTAAAATTGCCCGGGAGAGTATTAAAAATTATTTTTTAATAGGTAAAGAGCTTATCCCGAGGAACATAGAAGGGGCGCTTGCTGAGCGGCGTGGTGCCTTTGTTACCTTAAAAGAAGCAGGAAATCTCCGGGGATGCATCGGGTATGTAGAACCCCTTTATCCTCTCGCAGTAACTGTGGCAAAGGCCGCTGTGGCAGCGGCTTTTTCAGATCCAAGATTTCCGCCCCTTCATAAAGATGAACTGGATGAAATTGAAATTGAAATTTCTGTCCTCAGCAAACCAAGAGAGGTTTCAAGCCCATTTGAAGTGGAGGTAGGAAAGCATGGTATAATAATAGAGAAAGATTTGCAGAGGGGGTTATTGTTGCCTCAGGTGCCAGTTGAATATGGGTGGGATTTAGAAGAATTTTTGAGCAATGGCTGCTTAAAGGCAGGCCTTGAGCCTAATTGCTGGGGAGATGCAAAAATTTATGTATTTGAAGCGGAAGTTTTTTCTGAATCCAAAATTGACTATAGCGGGAACGACTCTTATAATAAGAGGAAATTAAAAAATGAGTAATAAAAAATAAGGAGAGGAAAAGTGTTTGGGAAAAGCAACGAGCTAATAGGAATTGATATCGGCTCCTCAAGTATTAAGCTGGTTTATCTTAAACCAAAGAAGAAAAAGGGCAAAAGGCTTTTTGAACTTAAAAGCCTGGGTCAGGTTCCTCTTCCAAGGGAAGCCATAGTTGAAGGCACCATTATGGATTCTTATGCGGTCTCTGATGCTATTATGCAGCTTGTGAGCGAAGCACAGGTGAAGGTTAAAAATGTTGCTATTTCAGTCTCAGGAAATGCCGTCATAACGAAGAGGATGACTATCTCTGCTTCAACCCCTCAGGAGCTTGAGGAGAATTTAAACTGGGAAATAAAACACAATACCCCGTTTTCTCCCGAAGACGTTCAGATGGACTATTTCATTCTTCCTTCACAGGGAGATTACATGGAAATTCTCCTGGTTCTGGCTAAGAAGGAGAAGATAGGAGAATACACAAGCGTTGTCCAGCAGGCAGGGTTGAATCCGGTAATTGTAGATATTGATGCCTTTTCTATCTATAATGCCTTTGAATATAATTATGAACCCTTTGTTTCCAATGTCGTGGCTATAATTCACATAGGTGCAACCCTTACCACTATCGTGATTGCAAAGGAAGGAGCTCCTGTATTTATAAGAGAGAAGGACCTTGGAGGAGATTTCCTTACTGAGACCATACAGAAGGAATTCGGCTTAAGTCTTGAAAAGTCTGAAGCGGTTAAGAAGGGAGAAACAGCAGAGGGTATTACGAAGGCAGCCCTTCAGGGAATTATGGAGATGATATTCAATGACATAAGTTCAGAAGTTTCAAAAACAGTGGAGTTCTTCTCCGGACAGTTCCCTGATGCTGAACTTGAAAGGATTTATCTAAGCGGAGGCGGTTCTCTTATGGAGGGGCTGGGAGATTTCCTTGAAGAAAGATTCAACCTTCCAGTGGAGTATCTGAATCCATTTAGAAATGTGCTTTACAGCGAAAAGGCATTTTCTGTGGATGAACTGGAAAAGAATGCGCCGATTTTCACGGTAGCTGCAGGGCTTGCCATGAGAACCTTAGGAGGTTAACATGATAAAGGTAAACCTTCTTCAACCCGGGAAAAAAGAAATAGCCTTTGCTGCCCCAGGGGCTGAAATTCCAGCAGAACTGGAAGGCAGAGGCGTCAGGTATGACATAGCTATTCTGGTCTCAGTAATCTTTATCGCTTTGATAGGGTGGCTTTACTATTCCGCTAATTCTGAATTAAATCGCCTTCAGGAAGAAATCGCAATCAAACAGCAGGAAAAACAGAAGCTACAGGGGGTTCTGAAGGAGCTCGAGGAAAATAAGAAGAAAAAGGAGCTTTTAACACAGAAAACAAAGGTTATAGAAGATTTAATAGCCAAACAACTGATACCTGTGAAACTCATGGATCTTCTTTCTAAGTCTCTACCGGATCAGGTCTGGCTTACGAGGATGAAATTTTCTGGAAACAGGGTAGAAATTGAGGGAAAGGCTCTTACCAATACGTTAATTGCCACGTTTATTTCAAATCTTGAAGATACCGGGTTTTTCAGAAACGTGGACCTTATAAGTTCTAAAAAGGCAAAGGGCGGAAGAGGTGTAGAAATCTACGTGTTTAAACTCAGGTCTTACCTTTCGGTGGGGACACAATCCTCAGGAGGTAAAAAATGAATTTGAAGGATATGACCTGGCAGGGACAGCTGGCATTTTTTGTGTTGGTCTGGGCATTAATTTTTGGCCTTTTCTGGTTTGGCTGGTACTCAGGAAAGAAAAACGAGATAGTTCAGAAGCGTAGCGAACTGGAGAGCTTGAAGAAGGAAGTAGCTTTAGCTAAGGAGAAAGAAAAAGAACTGGCCATGCTCAAAAAGGAAAACACCGAACTGGAAGCCAAGCTCGAAAAATTAAAGAAGGTTCTTCCAGAAAAGAGGGAAATAAGCAAGATCCTGAAGGATGTTCAGAAACTTGCCTCTGATGTGCACCTCAATGTTTTGAGCTTTGTACCCAAGGCTTCCATTGATAGAGGACTGGTAGCGGAATGGCCGATAAATATAGAAGTTACCGGAAAATATCATGATCTTGGTTATTTCTTCGATAAGCTTGGCAAGTTTACCCGGATATTTAACGTTGGAAGAATAGAAATTGTTGCTCTAAGAAAGCAGAGCGCAACCTCAACAATCAGAGCAAAGTTTACCGCATCCACTTATATATTCCAGGAAAAGAAAGTTAAGAAAAGGAAGAGGCCAAAGAGAAGGCCTCGCAGGGGGTGAAAGATGAAGAGGTTTTTAGCTTTAAGCCTCGCTTTTCTCTTCCTTCTTCCTGTTTTAGTTCTGGCACAGGAAAAGGGAGAGAAGGAGATAACAATTCAAAGGGAAAGGTATGATTACAACCCGGCTGGAAGGAGGGATCCTTTCAGGGACCTTCTTTCCATGAGACGCCAGAGACAGAGGGCCAAGGGTTCAAAGCTTCAGGGTATAAGGGGTGTATATACAGATGAGCTTGTACTGGTTGGAATTTCCAGAAGCGAATCCGGGAAATACTATGCCATGGTTCTGGATTCCCACAATTTCCCCTATATACTCAAAGTGGGAACCAAATTGGCTGATGGGGAAGTAATAAAGATTACATCCAATCAGGTGGTAATAAGGCAGATAACAAAAAGTCCGGTCTTTCTAAGGCCGTATAAAGATATAGTTTTAAAATTAAATATGGAGGAGGAATAGGATGAGAAAGATAATCCTCTATCTGTTGGTAATATTGTTAGGGGTGGGGTTCGTGTTTGCCTCGGGAAAGTTCCTGTCGGTGAATAAGAGCTTTGGAGAAGGGAAAGAAATCATTGAACTAAAGGGCGATACTGTCCTATCCCTTCCCAATTTCTACCCCTCCTCCAGGGACCCGAAACTCGTAATACTCGAGTTCGAGGGAATGGACGGGAGTGTCATCCTTGGAGAACACAAATTTGATACAGGGGTAGTGGATAACCTCGTAGCAAAAGAGGAGGATGGAAAATTAAAGATAGAAATTAAATTCAGAGAACTAAAACCGTTTTCCATTTATTCCAAAGGTAGATCCATTGTTATAGAGGTTGACAATTCACAGCGTACCGCTTCAACGCCAGTAAAGTCCGCGGTTTCAGAAAATTCAAGGGTGAAGGACATACTTCTGAAAAAGTATAAGGATAATCTTGCTGTGGAAGTTGCATTTA
>JAMOUL010000112.1 GCA_027062035.1 Candidatus Aminicenantota bacterium
CAAGAAAGCCGTCGTAAAATAAAACCTCTCCCTTTTCATCCTTAACCACTCTCTCTGTACCGCGTATCCAGATCAACTTACCATCTTTTCGTTTCATACGCAGTTCGAACTCATTTATGTCTTTTTTCCTTGCCTCTTCTTTTACTTCATCCCTGACACCTGGATCGGGATATAAAGCGTAGGAGCCAGCTGCCATGAGTTCCTCTGGAGAATCATAGCCAAAGATCCTTGCCATGGCTTTATTGGCCTTTATTATCCGCCCATCCGGAGTAGAACGGTATACCCCCACAGGAATATTATCGAATATACTCTGATAACGCTTGAATGCCTCTTCCACCCTTTTTAGCTCTTTTCTATGGGTGGAAATCTCCCTCATCAATTTCTGGATAATTCCGCCTGTATCCATCATAGAAAAACTCCTTCTTTAACCTCTCCCCTTTTATTTTTAGTTCACATAACAGGAAAAATCAAGGTTTTTGAGACTTTTTTAAAAAATTTTTATTTTAAAAGCTGTTAAAAAAACGCAGGTCCGGGATATTGTATAATAAAAAGATGATAAAGGTAGGAATAGGATACGACATTCACAAGCTGGAAAGGGGCCGCAGGCTTATAATAGGCGGAGTTGAAATACCCCACGAAAAGGGACTGGTTGGTCATTCCGATGGGGATCCCCTTAGCCATGCCATAATGGATTCACTTCTTGGCGCCCTTTCGCTCCCTGACATAGGAGAACTTTTCCCTGATTCATCCCCTGAATACAGAGGCATAAGCAGTCTCGAGCTCCTTAAAAGGGTGATAAATATGGTAAATGAAAGGGGCTACGAAGTCATGGGAATAGACACGGTGATAGTTGCTCAGGAACCAAAATTGTCCCCTTACAAGGAAGAAATGAAAAGGAAGCTGTCGGAAATTATAGGAATTGAGCCTGATAGAATCGGAATAAAAGCCAAAACAAACGAAGGTCTGGGCGAAATAGGAAGGGGGGAAGGTATATCGTGCTATGCAGTATCGGTCCTGAGGAGGAAAAATGATTAGGGTGAGATTTGCACCATCTCCAACCGGTTATCTCCACGTAGGCGGAGCAAGAACTGCTCTGTTTAACTGGCTTTTTGCAAGAAAAAACCGGGGCAAATTTGTACTTAGAATAGAAGATACGGACACTGAAAGGTCAAAAAAGGAATATGAAGACCTTATTATTCAGGATCTCAAATGGCTTGGTATAGAATGGGACGAAGGCCCTGTAAGACAGAGCACGCGCCTGGAAGAATATCGAAAATACGCTAACAAGCTTCTGGAAGAGGGAAAAGCTTATTATTGCTTCTGTACCCCTGAAGAACTCGAAGCTGAAAGGGAAAAGGCTATTGCAGAAGGAAGGCCTTATAAATACTCGGGCAAATGTAGAAATATACCCCCTGAAGTAGCCAGAAAAAGGGTGGAAAACGGAGAACCCGCTTCAATCAGATTTAAAATGAGCGATGAAGAGTTCGCCTACCATGACCTTATAAGGGGCGAGGTAAAGTTCGACCTCTCCCTCTTTGGGGACTTTGTGATAATGCGATCAAACGGAATACCCTCCTATAATTTTGCCGTGGTAATAGACGATCATGATATGGGCATAACCCATGTAATAAGAGGAGAAGACCACATCTCAAACACCCCAAAACAGATAAAAATTTACCAGGCCCTGGGATGGAATCCTCCTGAGTTTGCTCATCTTCCGATGGTCCTTGGACCGGACAGGAGTCGTCTTTCCAAAAGGCACGGAGCCACCGCTGTATTTCAGTTTAGAGATGAGGGAATTCTTCCTGAAGCCCTGTTTAACTACCTTGCTCTTCTGGGCTGGTCATGCGGGGAAAAGGAAATAATGACAGTGAAGGAGATGGTGGAGTGTTTCGATCTTAAAAGGGTCTCTAAGGCAGGGGCAGTATTTGACCACCAGAAACTTCTCTGGGTAAATCACAAGCACATGGAAAGGCTAAAGCCGGAAGAGCTTGTAAAAAAATACAGGGAATTTACCGGAAAGGACTATAATCAAGAATTTTTAGCCTTTGCCCTCAAAAAACTCAGGGAAGAGGCATATACTCTGAAAGAACTTGAAGAGGCCCTTGAACGGGAACTAAATTACACACCACAGGAAAAAATATCCGGTGAAGAATTGAAGGTCATAACGCTTATAAAAACAAAAATGGAAGAGGGCAAGGACCTCGCAACAGCGCTGAAGGAGGCTTCAAGGGAGCTCAATGTAAAGGGTAAAGCCCTGTACCATCCCCTCAGAGTAGCTCTAACAGGAAGGGGTTCGGGACCAGACCTTTCCTTTCTTGCCCGGTTAATAGAAATGGCTTCGTCCTTTGGATATACCCTGTCCCCTCTGGAAAGATTAAAGAGATATGAGGAATGGTTGTTAAAGGGATAAATCCTGTCATCGAAGCACTGGAATCCGGTGCTCAGGTGGAGAAAATAATACTTCCAAAGGGAAGAAGGGACCCACGAATAGAAAAGATAAAGGAGCTTGCAAGAAAAGCTTCGGTGCCCTTCCTATTTTCTCCAGCAGAAAGAATCCCTGTGGCTCATATTACCTCTGTAAAACTCTGTGATGAGGAAGAAATACTGAAATACAATCTTATTTTATGTCTCGACAGGGTTGAAGATCCAATGAACCTGGGAGCCATAATAAGATCTGCCTTTGCCTTTCAGGTCCCTGTAGTTACGGAAAAAAGACATTCTCCACCTCTGAACGAAACAGTTGCAAGGGCTTCGGCAGGGGCGCTTTTCAGGGCCAGGATCCATCGAACGACCAATCTTCCAGCCTTTTTAAAAAGGGCAAAAGAAGCTGGATACTGGATTATATGTGCTCATAAAGAGGGAGAATCCCTGCCGGACTTTAAATTTCCGGAAAAATCCATTATAGTAATGGGCTCCGAGGGAAAGGGGATAAGAAAACCCATTAAATCCCTGTGCGATTTTGCTGTTAGAATACCCATGAAGGGGGAAATAGATTCTCTGAACGTTTCTGTGGCAGCCGCCATATTTCTTTACACAGCAAGCCTTAGATTATAAAATATCCCCATGAGAGGATTATTGCTTGTTATTATTATCGTCCTTGGGGTTTATCTTGCGCTTACCGCATTCCAAACCAAAAGGGTGGTAAAAAGTACCCAGGAGGGAATCTCCAGGGTAACACAAACACAGATAGTTGCCTTTAAGGCTGATCTCAACACCTATGCTGCTGAAATTGCAGCACGATATACCAGCACCGGGGAATTTCCCGAAACCCTCAGAGAGGTTTTTGGGAGAACCCCAAAGGATCCATGGGGTCGTTCCATAATATACAGAAAATACGAAGATGGATTTGAACTTAGAAGTGTTGGTCCGGATGGAATAGAGGACACATCAGATGACATTGTGGTAAGGAGATGAAGGAAAGAATCCTGGTTACTGGAGGCGCTGGCTTTATAGGCTCCCATTTTGTTAGAAAAGCTGTTAACAACGGCTATGAAGTTATAAACCTGGATCTGCTAACCTATGCAGGGGGCCTGGATAATCTTGAGGACATTGAA
Source organism: Candidatus Aminicenantota bacterium (assembly GCA_027062035.1). Taxonomy (GTDB): domain Bacteria; phylum Acidobacteriota; class Aminicenantia; order S016-38; family S016-38; genus S016-38. The sequence continues at coordinate 3,558 of JAMOUL010000112.1, forward strand.
AACAATCCCCTTCACAGATTCGTCAGGGGGGACATCAGGGACAGGGAGACGGTGGAAAAATTGATGAAGGAAGCGGATTATGTGGTGCATTTTGCAGCGGAAACCCACGTGGATCGCTCTATCCTTGAGGGAGGGGATTTCGTTCTTACCGATGTATTCGGAACCTATGTACTCCTGGAGGCCGCAAGAAGGACCGGACACATAAGGAGATTTGTACACATTTCCACCGACGAGGTTTACGGTCCAATCGAGGAGGGAAGTTTCAAAGAAGACGCACCCATGAATCCCTCTTCACCATATTCGGCATCCAAAGCAGGTGCAGACAGGCTGGCCTTTTCCTTTTACAAAACCTATGGATTGCCGGTTGTCATTGTAAGACCTTCAAACAACTTTGGTCC
>JAMOUL010000113.1 GCA_027062035.1 Candidatus Aminicenantota bacterium
CCACTTTTCATAACCAATCTTCTGGAGGGCAAAAAAATACCTCTTTATGGAAGTGGGGAAAATGTGAGAGAATGGATATTTGTGGAGGACTGCGTTGAAGGAATCTGGATTGCTCTTCAGAAGGGCAGGGATGGGGAAGCATATAATCTTTCGTCGGGCTTCGAATTAAAAAACATAGACCTGGTAAAGTTAATATTGAAGGAAATGGGAAAATCCGATTCAATGATAGAGTTTGTAAAGGACCGGCCAGGCCATGATATAAGATACTCCATTGACAGCTCAAAGCTCAGGGCTCTGGGCTGGGCCCCGGAACACGAATTCCAGACCGCCCTTAAAATTACAATAGAGTGGTATACGAAAAACAGGGATTGGTGGAAGAGGAGGAAAGAATCCGGTAACTTCAAAGAATATTACTCTAAAAATTACCAAAGGAGGTAGATGTGAACGTACTTATAACAGGAATAACTGGATTTGCAGGGTCCCACCTCGCAGATTATATTCTCGAAAATCATCCTGATGTAACTGTATATGGAATTGTAAGATGGCGTTCGAGGATGGAAAATGTTGAACACCTGAGGGGAAAAATTCACCTTATTGAGGGAGATATCAGGGATTACGTTTCAATAAGAAGCGTAATCGAAGAAGTAAAGCCGGAAATTATTTTCCATCTGGCCGCACAGAGTTTCGTTCCCACCTCCTGGAAAGCACCTCAGGAAACATTAACAACCAACATAATTGGTCAAACAAACATCTTTGAAGCGGTCAGGGAACTGGGACTGAATCCTGCCATTCAAATTGCCGGTTCAAGTGAAGAATATGGACTTGTCTATGAAAACGAGGTTCCAATTAAAGAATCCAATCCATTAAGGCCTTTAAGCCCTTACGCTGTATCAAAAATTGCGCAGGATTTTCTGGGTTATCAATATTTCAAAAGCTACGGGATGAGAATAATAAGGACAAGGGGTTTCAACCATACCGGTCCGCGCAGGGGAGAAGTATTTGTAACTTCTAATTTTTCAAAACAGATAGCTCTTATAGAAAAGGGAAAACAAGAACCTGTTATAAAGGTAGGAAACCTGGATGCGATAAGGGACTTTACCGATGTGAGGGATATGGTAAGGGGCTATTGGTTTGCTGCAACCAGGGGGGAACCAGGAGAAGTGTATAACATCTGTTCCGGAAAGGGGTACAGAATAAAAGAAATTCTTGATATGCTGCTTTCTTTTTCAAAGGTAAAGGTAAAGGTGGAATTAGACCCTGAAAGGCTGCGTCCTTCAGATGTTCCGGTACTCATTGGAGATAATACAAAGTTCAGGGAAAAGACCGGATGGTCACCGAAAATTCCCTTTGAAAAAACAGTCAAAGATCTTCTGAACTACTGGAGGGAACGGGTTTGAAATACCTTCTTACCGGATCCTGTGGCTTTATTGGAAGACACTTATACAAAAAATTAAGGGAAGAAGGGGAAGAAGTATTCGGGCTTTCAGGAATAGATTGTGAGACCTCAGATAAAAAATTGATTATAGGAAAGGATGATCTTTCTCCAATAGCAGAATACAGGCCCGATGTAATCTTTCATCTGGCAGGACAGAGTCATGTCGGTGAAAGCTGGAAGGAATTTAAAGCCACCTATGAAATAAACTTTCTGGGCACTGTAGAGGTTCTGGAAACCCTTGCAGCAGCCAGACTTAAACCAGTATTTATTCTTGCTTCCTCCGCAGAAGTTTATGGTAATGTTAAAAAGGACGAGCAACCCCTGAGCGAAAAGAGAAAGCCTGCTCCGCTTTCCCACTACGGGATTTCAAAGCTCGCAGCAGAAGAAGTTGCCCTCTTTTATAGAAGGGTATATGGAATTAAGAGCATTATTGTAAGGTTTTTTAACCAGACCGGTCCGGGACAGAGCCCTCGATTTGCTGCCCCATCCTTTGCAAAGAGAATAGCCGAAGCAGAAAAGGGACTGATAAAACCCATACTTGAAGTTGGGAATCTCGATGCAGTCAGGGATTTTACAGATGTAAGGGATGGAATAGAAGCTCTTTACCTCCTTTCAAAAAAGGGAAAACCAGGGGAAATATATAATATCGGCTCTGGAAAGGTTTACTCCATCAGGGAAATTCTGGAAATTCTTCTGTCCTTTTCTGATATTAATTTCGAGGTAAAGGTCAGGAGGGCAAAATTGAGAAAAACTGATATTCCAATTCTATGGGCAGATATAAGCAAGATAAACAGAATCACAGGATGGACTGCCACCATTCCCATAGAAAAAACCCTTCTGGACCTTCTGAATTACTGGAGGGAACGGGTTGGATGAGAATCTGAGAAAACTCATCCACATCTGCTTCGGACTCCCAATTTTTCTGCTTTTATTCCTCAACTGGTGGCAGGCTTCTCTTATAGCATTTTTAGCCTTCCTTCACAATATCCTGATACTTCCCATGTACGGGAAAAAAATTTTCAGGTCAAGGTGGGACAGAGGGATCATACTTTACCCCCTATCTGTTCTGATTCTCCTTGTTCTCTTCAGAGAAAGGCTCTGGGTTGCAGCCGCAGCATGGTCCCTGCTTTCCTTTTCAGACGGAATAGCGTCGATTATGGGAAAGAAATCCAGGAAAAAGCTTCCGTGGAACAGGGAAAAAAGTTTTCGTGGAACAGGAGCCTTTTTACTGACAGGCTTTATTCTTTCTCCCTTCTTTTACTGGCTGATAAAGGGAAACATGTCCACCAGAGAATTTTTGATAATCATTTCTGCTGTGCTGCTTACAGGCCTGTTTGAATCCTTCAATACGGGCGTGGATGATAACATAATCGTACCCTTTGCCTTTCTTTATTTCTTCCGCCTGGGTGAGGTTATAAAATTTAAAACCCCATCCTCGCTTGAGATGAAAATAATACCGGCAATAGTTGTTCTGTCCTTTCTGGTATATCTGCTCAAAATTCTTGACCTTCCAGGAAGCGTATCCGCATTGATTGTTGGTACAGGAATTCTTCATTTCGGAGGAGTCCCGATTTTTATCATTCTCCTGGGATTTTTCATCATTTCAGAGGCTGCCTCCTTTTACAAAAAATCCGAAAAAAATGGTATAAAACGTGGCTGGGAAAGTGTATGGGCAAAGGGCGGTCCTGCCCTGCTGTTCACCATCCTCGGATTCCCACAGGGAGCTGTGGTGGCACTTGCCGAAGCAACATATGATACTGTTGCCACTGAGATAGGTTCGGTATCAGGCACAACAGTCTTTTCTCCCCTTACAATGAAAAGAACAAGGAGAGGGGAAAGCGGTGGAATGAGTCCTGAGGGAAGTATTGCCGGTTTTCTGGCAGCTTTTCTTCTTCTGGGAATCTCGGTATGGCTCGGAATCAGGATCGATTATACCCTTGCAGCTCTTATAATCGTTCTCGTAAACCTTTTTGAACCTGTATTAAAAATCCCCTGCCACGTATCCCATTCCTTTGCGAACTTCATCACTGCATACGTGGCAGGGGAAATTTATATAATTACTGGAATCTTATAGTAATAACCTTCCAGACCTTTACTCCAACCCCTTTCTTACGGGGAGGTGTGAATTTCCACTTCATAAGGGTTTTTCTGGCTTCATCTTCGAAGTATCCCCTGGGAGTTCCTCTAATTATCCTCACCTGAACGACATCTCCCTTCTCGTTAATAAGGATGGAAGCCATAACGCTTCCCTTTATTCTTAATCTTCTGGCTTTTGCAGGCATACGGGGAGGTACCTTTTTTATAATTGCGAGAGGTAAATCCAGCTCATTAATAGGGACAATAGAACCCGGTATTACCTGAGGTTCCTTTTTTACTGGCACTGGCTTCTGCTGAACAGGGGGCTGAACTGGTTTTGTTTCCTGAGTCTTTGGAGGCTGGGTTTCCTGAGTCTGAGGTTGCTGGGGACCGGAACTCTGGGTAACGGTTTGAGAAACCTCTCCCGTTCTCTTTGTCTCCACAGCAGGTGCTTCCGTAGTGCCCGTTTCTGTTTTTTGTTCTGTTTGTGCAGTCTGAGTAACTGGAGTTGTACCGGGGGCTTCCGTCTTTGCTGGAGCAGAAGGAGCCTGATTTTGTCTGCGTTTTAACTGTGTTAAAAGTTCAATTCTGGCCGCCTGCAGCATTCTCTGCCTTTCCTCCTGGAGCTTTTTCTGAAATTCTTCCTGCTGCTGCTGGGTAAGTTTTCCATATCTCTCTTCATATTCCTTCCTTAGCTGAGCTTCTTTTTCCTTCATCTTGGCTTCCACCAGCATATTGATTCGTCTCTCCAGTTCTTCCTGGCTTATTGCCGGCTTGGCAGCAGGTTTACTGAGTATAAGAAAGATTATTATTCCCAGCAGCACCATGGCCAGAGCGGCAATTGCAGGTATCACCGGAAATCCCTTTTTCTTCTCCTCTTCCTCTGGATATGTAGCCTCAACCTCCACAGGTTCCTCCACTATCTCAACCGGGATCTTCTCGGACTCCCTTTTAACCAGTTTCTGCCTTTCCAGGGTTTCATCGTGGAAAAGATTGTTCATATAATAGGCCAGATTGAAGGTTGTGGGAGTTATATCCTCTTCTGTTATGAACTCCTCGAGGACAGAACGGAGAATATCCACATTCTTATACCTCTCACCCTCAGGAGCAAGGGCCTTCTTTAGAATCTTTCGTAACCCCTCCGGTATTTCCCTGCTGCCTTCGTATTCAACGAGCATGGGTGTTCTGGAAACCTGCGCATCCGGGTCCTTCTCAGGTGAAAAGTGTTTACCGGTGAGCAGGAAGAAGAGCAATGCACCCACGGAATAAACGTCTGCCTTCGGTGAAGGTTTTATCTTCTCCACAAGCTCTGGAGCAAGGAATGTGGCCCTTTCCATAATTAGATCCCTGGCGAGCTTTCTGTCCACATCATAAACCACCTGAAGTACTCCATAGTTCAGAATGTAAACAACACCATCAAGACCTATCATTATCTCATCAGGTGACAGGAGATTGTGATAAACCGGCATTCCCTTATATTGAAAACTGTTCAGGTACTGGAGTCCAGAAAGAATCTGGATAACAGTCTGAATGGGAATGTCAAAGGAAAAGGGGAGATTCCTTTTTTTAAGATTCTGGAGCGTGGCGGTTAGAGTATAAAATTCCCTGCACCTTGTGGCTATATACTTCCCATCTCTACACCCGCCCCAAATTTCATATGGAAGAATGCTGGGGTGGTTTAATCCCTTTGAAAATTCAAAAAACTCCGTGAGCGCTTTCCACTTGCGCTCAGGGTTAAACTCCTCCCTTACATTGATGACCATGTACTGAACCACTTCCTTCTGGTCATCTCTGGTAAGGGAAAAGTTAATCTCTCCAAGGATGTTTGATCCTGTTTTTTGGAGTTCATAAAACCTGCAATATTTCTTCATTTTTTCCCCTTTTTATTTTATTTTCACAATTTTATCTTATAACGATATCACTTTTTTTCAAGTTTTTTAAGCCGCTCCTCAGCCTTTATTTTTATATTCGCGTCGGAGGGTACCACAAGTATTTTACTATAAGCACCCTTAGCTTCCTCAATCTTACCCTCCTTTTCATAAACCTCGGCAAGGGCAAAGAGCAACCTCGGATTGTCCCTATCCTTCTCCAGGGCTGTTTTATAAAGTTCTTCCGCCTTTGCATAATCCCCTTCCTCTGCATAGATATACCCCTTCAAAGCATAGGCAGGTGCATAATTCTTATTAGCAGCAATCGCAAGGTCAAGGGAAGCCAGAGCTTTTATTTTTTCGCCCTTCTTCAAATACAGCTTGGCCATATTTAAATGCACCACTTCCTTGGTAGGATACGCCACATCTTCAAGGGCCCTTTTGAATTCTTTCTCCGCCTCGTCATACCTTCCCTTCTCTGTAAGGATGACGCCCAGAAGATTATGGGAAGGGCCATAAGCTGGATTCAGGGAAATTACCTTTCTGAAATAGTACTCCGCCTTGTCTATATTACCTATCATGGAATAGGCTATACCAAGCGCATGGAAGGTCTGGAAATTCTTGGGGTTCATCTTTGCAGCCTTTACAAGATAGGAAATCGCTCTGTTAGGTTGTTTCTTCTGGAGCATCGCCACTCCCATATTGTAATAGTAAAATTCATCCTTCTTTTTCTTCTTTCCATAAACAGGTGCTATAAGCACCATTATGATAAGTGCAATCCATATTTTCTTCATTTTTTCTCCTCCTTTAAAAGGTACGCATCAATGGGTTCTTTCAATCCCTTGACACTTACCTTTCCTATATATTCAAATTCAAACTTATCCTTTGTAAGCTCATAGGTGGTTTTTCCCACGGCAATCTGGTCCGGTTGGGCTACCTCACTCTGCAATCTGGAAGCAAGATTCACGCTGTGTCCTATGACGGTAAATTCGAGCCTCTTTTCGGAACCAAAATCACCTGCTATCATTTCCCCTGAGTTTACCCCTATCCTTATCTTTAATGGCCATTCCCCCCTCATGTTACGAACCTCATTTTGCATTTCAAGAGCTACTTTCAGGGCACGTTCAGCATGGTCCTCCTGCTTCAATGGAACTCCAAAAACTGCCATAACACCATCTCCAAGGTATTTATCCAGGGTACCTTCATATTTAAACACCACATCAGTCATTCTGGAAAGGAAATCATTGAGCAAATTTCCCACTTCCTCAGGGGTGGATTCCTCTACCAGGGAAGTAAATCCCACAACATCCGCAAAAAGAATGGTACCAAAAGCTGTAAAGAATTTTCTTCCAAGGGTTGTAGTTTCCAGCCCATGTTCAAAAAGTCTCCTCACCACAGATGGGGAATGATATTTTTCCAGTCGCTCCCTCATCTTCTGCTGGGTCTTAAGCTCATCCATCAGCCTTCTCTGTTCCAGAACTATGGCCACATAATTTCCAAGTACTGAAAGAACCTCCATATCCTCCTGGGTATGGATCCTATTCTTTATTGAACTATCCACATAGATAGCCCCAAGGACCCTGTCCTTTTTCCATATAGGAACGCAAAGCGCCGAACGTATTCCCATCATCATAACGCTTCTTTCTCCTGAGAATCGCTCATCACTCAGAGCATCCTGGGTAATAACTCCCATTTTTTCTTCAATGGCTCTCTTTAATATGGATCTGCTTATACCAGTACCCACATCTACTCCCTCTTTTATGGACATCCCGGCTATTCTGTCTCGATTCCTGTCCCTGATAATGACAAATGCCCTCTCC
>JAMOUL010000114.1 GCA_027062035.1 Candidatus Aminicenantota bacterium
CTGAAGAAGGTGATGCCCGTTACCTTCTGGACCTTCCTGATAGCAGCCCTTGCCATATCCGGTATTCCTGGATTTGCAGGATTTTTCAGCAAGGATGAAATACTGAAAGAAGCCTTTTTAAGCGGACATAAATGGATATGGGGTATAGGAGTTATAACTGCCGGTCTTACTGCTTTCTACATCTTCAGGCTTATATTCATGACCTTCTACGGGGAAAGCAGAGGCTGGGAACATGCCCATGAGTCTCCAAAGGTTATGCTTATTCCCATGGCTATTCTGGCCCTCTTTTCAATTATAAGCGGATGGATCCCCGGAAGCTTTGCGCATTTCCTTGAACCTCTGGGTTATATAGAGGTGCTGGAAGCTGCCCATTCAACAGAAATTATGCTCCTCGGGACAAGCATTTTTCTTGCGATCACGGGAATTCTTGTTGCCTGGTTTGTTTATGTTAAAAGAAAGGGGAAGGGATGGAACTTTGGCTTTATATACAGGGTTCTATATGGAAAATATTATGTAGATGAATTATATAATTTTATAATAATTACCCCTTACAGGAAGGGATCAGAGCTTGTGAACAGGTATTTTGATAAGGGGGTTATAGACAGGGCAGTGGAGGGAAGCGGAGAAGCTGCCATGAGTGGAGGAAGCCTGCTCTCACGGCTTCAAACAGGCCTTCTTAAGGACTATGGCCTGTGGATGGGAGCGGGAATAATAATAGGCCTCTTCTTTGCCATAAGGAGTCTGCTATGATTTCTGCTATAGTATTTATTCCTCTTTTTGCCGCGATCCTTTTTATCTTTATAAACAGGGAAAAGGTTGAAGTTTTTAAAATTGGATCCCTGGTTATCAGCTCCGCGGTTTTTCTCCTTTCTGTTTTTCTCTTCATAAAATTTGAAGCAGCCAATCCTCTTCCCCAGTTTGTGGAGCTGAAGAACTGGATCGGGTTCGGATTGAATTACAGGGTGGGGGTCGATGGAATAAGCCTCATGATGGTGCTTCTAACCACATTCCTTACACCACTTGCAGTTGCTTCTTCCTGGAATTACATAAAGGAAAGGGAAAAGGAATACTACATAATGCTCCTGCTCCTCGAAACGGGTATGCTGGGAGTGTTCGTGGCTCAAAACCTGTTTCTGTTTTATATATTCTGGGAAGCAATGCTCATTCCCATGTATTTCCTTATAGGAATCTGGGGAGGGGAAAACCGGATTTATGCCACGGTAAAATTTGTTCTGTATACAATGCTTGGAAGCCTTCTGATGCTGGTAGGCATATTCTACCTCTGGAAACTTTCTCCCGGACATTCCCTTTATTTCTATGACCTGTATTCACTGGAGATAGCGCCCTATGTGCAGATTTTTCTCTTTGCTGCCTTTGGCCTTGCCTTTGCCATCAAAGTTCCGCTCTTTCCGTTCCATACATGGCTTCCAGATGCCCACACAGAGGCTCCAACAGCCGGTTCGGTACTGCTTGCAGGAGTTCTTCTTAAGATGGGAGGCTACGGCTTTATAAGGCTGGCTATGCCGGTGTTTCCGGAAGGATTCAGGGTCTTTCTCCCGTATCTTATAGTGCTTGCGGTAATAAGCATCATATATGGTGCTGCCATGGCATTTGTGCAAAAGGATGCAAAGCGACTTGTGGCCTATTCCAGTGTTAGCCACCTGGGAGTGGTGATGCTGGGAATATTCATACTGAGCTTTAAAGCATATATAGGCGGTATATATCAGATGCTGAACCATGGCCTATCCACAGGAGCTCTGTTCCTTCTGGTAGGAATGCTCTATGAAAGAACCCACACCAGGGAAATGGATAAGCTCGGAGGTCTCGCGAGGCCTTTACCTGTGCTGGCAGCCTTCCTCTTAGTTACAGTCCTTTCTTCAATAGGACTCCCGGGACTCAACGGCTTTGTAGGAGAGTTCCTGGTGTTTATTGGAAGTTTTGAGGTAAGCAAAACCGTTGCTGCCTTTGCTGCTCTGGGGATTATCCTCTCTGCGGTTTATCTACTGTGGATGTATCAGAAGGTTATGCAGGGTAAGGTTAAGAACCAGGAGTATATGAAGCTTCCGGACATGAATCTCAGGGAAATTCTAATAATGGTGCCCATAGTGGTGCTCTATCTCTGGATGGGGTTATACCCTAAGTTCTTCATAAGTAAGTTTGAAAGGTCGGCAAAGTTTATGATGCAGATAACAAATAAAGTTGAGGTTGCGAGGGTGATAGAAGGGGGTGGAAGGTGATAGGACTTATACCTCTTTTAAGCCTGGTGGCCTTCGCCATAATAGCCCTTGTTTTTGACATGTTTTCCCTGAGGTGGTGGGCGAAGATCGCCGGATATGCTGGAATAGTAATTGCCACCGCTTCCATCTTCTTGCTCTGGGACAGGAAGGGGGATTATCTGAATAACCTTCTTACCCTGGATGCCAAGGGAATTTACGCCTCCATAATAATCCTGGTTTTTACATTTATGGTTTTTCTCCTGGGGGATGGATATGACCTCCGACTTGGGATAATGGAAGGGGAATTTTACGTCCTTTTCCTTTTTGCTGCAGCGGGAGCTGTGGTAATGGTAACCAGCTATCACCTTCTGGTTATCTTTACAGGTATGGAGATTCTCTCCATATCCAGTTATGCTCTGGCAGCTCTGAGAAGGGACGATCTTTCAGGGGAGGCCGCCGTTAAATACGCTGTGCTCGGAGTCCTTTCCTCGGTGTTCTTTGTTGTGGGAATGGCCCTTTACTTTGGAGAAACCGGAAGTCTTATGCTCAGTGCTGAATCTGTAGCCAACCCTTCCCCCCTTATGACTGCAGCAGGGGT
>JAMOUL010000115.1 GCA_027062035.1 Candidatus Aminicenantota bacterium
TCCTGTATACCGTATTTTTCAAGATATGCTTTAACCAGTAATTTGAATAACTTGTTGTGGCTGCCACTCATCAACTTCAGATGTACCAGTTCGTGTACAATGACCTTATGACGAAAGTGGGCTGGTTTTCTTAGGAGTTCCTCGTTCAGGGTCAAATTGCCCTTGGTTGAAATGCTTGCCCACTTCCTTTTCATCGGGCGTATATTTATTCGATTGAGCCTCTCTTCCACACCTATACGCTTGGCCCAGGTGTGCACTTCTGCAATGACGATATCTTTTACGATATCCATTTCTTTTCTGCTACTCATCTTCTATCCTCCGGAGAAGATCTATCAGAGCGCTGGTCCAGGTAACTACCAGAGTGCTTTCCACTCCTGAATCTACCAGTATTTTGTATAGATTACTGCGCAATTCTCTCTCGTGTGTTTTGCTCGTTTTCCAGTATGGAAATTTTTTCATTGTTTTATCTATTTCCTGCGCGAGTTTTTCGGCGGGTGCGGACTCCATCTTTTTGTGAAGAAGGAAGTAGGTGTATATGGCAAAGGCCCTGTCAGAAAGGTTGGATTTGCTATGTCTTTTCTTCTGGGCGCCATTTATATAGTCAACCAGTTTTGCCAGTTCCTTCAGGGCTTCCTGACTATTTATCTGGCGCTGCATGAAGGCCTGCCTGATATTTTCTGCCCTTTCTCCTATAGGTATAAGATAGGGTTGTTGTTTCCCCTTCTCCTGTACTATCCGTGCTATTTCGTTGAGGAGGTTGAACATCTTCACGGTGTCGGGCTTATTCTGTTGGAGTAACGAATCCAGGGTTCGGGTTGTTATCTCATAAACTTCTCGCAATTGCTGTATCTTCTGTGTAGAGGTATGTTTCTGCACTATTTCTGCGGTTTTCCTCATGAAGGATTTGTCGAGGGAGACGTGGGGTTCATAAGTGCTGCGCAAAAGTCTATACATCTCGGCGAGTTTTCTGTAATCCTCAAGGAAGGGCCTCAGGAAACTGTCTGGTGAGAGTATCTCGTAAATCTCCTCCAATTCTCGAAAGAAGGCGTAGAAATCCTGTCTTTTATCTTCGTCTCTGAATAGGTTCAGGATGGTTTCGGCTATCCTGTCCGGGGAATCCAAGTCGAACAGGGGTAGATATGCTTTCCTTGCTGTATCCATCATATCTTGGAAGCGTTCTTTCAGTATGTTTAGGTCTTCGATTACTCCCTTTATAT
>JAMOUL010000116.1 GCA_027062035.1 Candidatus Aminicenantota bacterium
TAATTCCATCGGTACTGAAAGGTATTTAACCCCTACCTCTTCAAGCTGCTTCAGGGTAAAGGGCGGGGTCATTCCTCCGGGTATTATGTTAAAGGAGATGGGGATAGGAATTTCCCTTACCAGTGTTTCCACTTCCTCCAGGGATTGGGGAGCTTCCACATAGAGATAGTCTGCCCCTGCATCAGCATAGGCTTTCCCCCTCTCGATCACTTCTTTAAAACCATGTACGCTTCTTGCGTCGGTTCTTGCTCCAATAACCATATAGGGATTTGCTTCGTCCCTTGCTTTAACCGCGGCCCGAATTTTTCTGACCATTTCCTCCGATGGAATTATCTGTTTTCCTGCCATGTGACCGCAGCGCTTTGGCCATACCTGATCCTCGATCCTTATACCTGCTGCACCTATGCCTGCAAAGTTCTTTACCGTCCAGTACACGTTCAGAGCGTTTCCATAACCGGTATCTGCGTCGACATCCACCGGGAGAGATACGGCGTTCACCATGGTTCTTACCCTTTCAACCATTTCCCCGTATCCCACAAGTCCTATGTCAGGTTGTCCAATTATTGAGGCAGAAATTCCATAGCCTGAAGTTCCCACAACGCTGAACCCTGCCTTCTCTATCAGGATTGCAGAGAGAGCATCGTAGGCGCAGGGCCTCAGAGTCAGGCCTTCCTTTTCAAAATAACTTCTGAAGGTCCTTGCCCTTCTCACAAAATCATCGCAAACGTACATTATTAATCCTCCTTTTTATAAAATATTAAATTATTGATTAATTTAAAGGAGGAAAGTATATTCTTATAGACCTGTAAAGTCAAGAAAGGGCAGAGATTAACACCATGTGTAAACCCTTAAAAATAGCGGCTTTCTTTATTTTAAATTTTTCTGAAATTCTTCCGCCAGATCGATAAGTGCTCCGAGGGTCTTCCTTATTTCAGGCTTTCTTAAAATCTTGAGGGACCTTAACAGGGAGAACTGGTTTCTGGGAGAGGAAAAATCCGTCTTTGCAAGACTTCTGGTTGTAGCAGAAGCAAGCTTTAATGTTTGCCTATCGGTTAGAGATTCCACAATTTCCCTGAATTCCTTTGAGTTAAGGATCTCTGCTTTCTCTGAAATGAACTCAAGGGTGGAAGGCTCCAGGGAGTTTAACAGATCCAGGAGCTTTTCAAGCTTCTGGAAATTTTCCTCATGGGAAAATTTTTCAAAAAGGTCGCCGAGCCGTGAAATGATTTTTACGTTCCGGTCTATCATGTCCTCGGTGAGAGTGTCGGTTATGAGGACCACAAGATTGAGAAGATCGAAGAGATTATCCACAACCCTGTCATCTAACTGTGAAAAAGTAACAAGAAATTTTTCCAGTTTTGCCGAATTCCGATCAAGGGCCTTTAAAAGGGATAGGGTGTTCTTTGATGATAGGACTTCCCCTGCTTCGATCAGGTACTCAGCGGTTTGACTCAATCTTTCCACCATGCTCTCGGTGAAAACATCCGTAAAGAGCTTCAGCGTGTTTGTCAGGTCTGTAAAGAAAGCCAGCTTTTCCTTTAATTCTTTTATATAAGCCTGTTCTTCCCGGGTGAATTCCATGGCGACCCTCACAGAATTCCCTTTGCTGTTAGCCAGTAAAGTCTGTTATAGGACATTTTCACCCAGTGTATGTACTTGGAGGGTTTAGCAGGGAAGGGGGGAGTATTGTAATCGAAGGTTATATAGGTAGCCTCATGGCAGGAAGTTTCTATAAAGCAGAAGGTTTCCCCATTGTATCTTTTAATCGGACCATATCCCTGGGCCATGCTGAGCAGGTTATCCGCCAGCACCTCTGCTTGATAATGGGCCACCGAGCCGGCCTTACTGGTGGCAAGGTTGGTAGAATCCCCTATGGCAAATATGTTCCCGTATTTTTCAAGATTTAGATGGGTTCTGTCCACATCCACCCACCCGAATTTGTTGGAGAGCCCCGAGTCTATCAGTACCTGTGCTCCCCTGTGCTCGGGAATTCCCACAAGAAGGTCGAATTCCAGCTCTTCGTCTTCCAGGGTTTTTACCTTTTTCTTTTCAGGGTCAACTTCTATAACGTTGAAAAAGGTCTTTACCTTTATATTGGCCTGGTCGAAATGTTCCTGAATTCTTTCAGCCACAGTTGGGATAGCCTGAACCCGTGGCAGGGGATATGTATATATGATCTCAATGTTATCCCTTTTTCCCTTGGTGGTGAGGCAATCGTGGAGCATCAGGGTAAACTCCATTATAGCCACAGGACATTTATGGGGAATTCCTATAAGGCTTATGACAATGCGCCCTTCCTTCATCTCCGTTAGCCTGTCCCTTAATCTTTTGGCTCCCTCAAGATCGTAGAACCAGTCACCCACCTCTTTAAACCCGGGTGTGGCTTCAGGCACGATCCTTGAACCGGTTGCTATTACCAGATAATCGAATCTGTACTCCCCATTTTCTGTGTAAACCACCCTTTTTTCAGGGTCTATTCTGGTTGCTCTATCCACTATAAGGTTTACCTTGGGATGAAGAAGGTTTCTCAGGGGACGAAGTATCTCCTCTTCCTGCATTCTATTGAATACGATGTAGAGAAAACCCGGTTGATAAACGTGTTTGTCGTTTGCATTTATGACCGTTATATCAAAAAGATTCCCTGTGTCCTTTTTGGAGAGCAAATTGGCCAGAATTGTCCCTCCTGTTCCTGCGCCCAGGATAACCAGTTTCTTTTTCATTTCTTCCCCCTGCTTATCTGATCTTCTTGACCACGATGCTCCAGTATCCTTCCTTTTCAAACACCCCTATAAGTTCCTGTTTTGCCTTTTC
>JAMOUL010000117.1 GCA_027062035.1 Candidatus Aminicenantota bacterium
CCCCCTCTGAGGTATTGAGTCAGTAAAGTAGCGAAACTTTTATCTCCTTTTCCGTATAAATAACCGGAGGTAAAGATGAATAGAAAGTTAGCAATTATTTTAATGCTAATACTTGCAACAACAGCCTTCTCCAGCAATAAAAAACCCGAATATAAAAAGAACAGGGAGATGAAGGCCATAAGGACCCACGAGAAGATAATAATCGATGGGATACTCAGTGAGAAGGTCTGGCAAAATCCGGGCACCGATGACTTTGTCATGTCCGAACCCATAGACGGAGGAGAGCCTACAGAAAAAACCATTGTCTGGCTTGCTTATGATGACAAAGCAATTTATGTAGCTGCACGTCTATTCGACTCGCAGCCTGATAAAATAGTGGCAAGACTGGGCAGGAGGGATGACAGAATAGACTCTGACTGGTTCACCTTTGCAATAGACCCATATTTTGACCGCAGATCCGGCTTCCTCTTCTCTGTGAATCCCGCTGGATCAATAAGGGACGCCACACTATACAACGATAGCTGGAAGGATTACACCTGGGATGGAGTATGGGAATGGGCAGTTAAAGTGGATGATAAGGGATGGACTGTGGAGCTAAGAATACCATATAACCAGCTTCGATTTCAGAAAAAGGAAAAATATGTATGGGGAGTAAACTTCTCTCGCTTTATCATGCGAAAACAGGAACTGGACACCTATGTATGGATCCCAAAAGGAGATAATGCCTATGTGTCCCATTTTGCGAAGCTTACAGGAATAGAGGGAATAAACCCTGGAATATTCGTTGAAGCCACCCCATATATGGTTGGAGATATTACCCTCTCTCCGAAGGAAGAGGGAAACCCATTCAAAACGGGTCACTCATACTATGCAAATACAGGACTCGATTTTAAACTGGGAATAAAAACCAATCTCACTTTAACTGCCACCATTAATCCGGACTTCGGACAGGTAGAAGTGGATCCTGCGGTGATAAACCTGACGGCCTATGAAACTTATTATGAGGAAAAAAGGCCCTTCTTTATTGAAGGTTCAAGCATATTTAATTTTGGTAAGGGTGGTTCAACAATGCAGATGAATATAAACTGGGGAGACCCCCAATTCTTTTACAGCCGTAGAATAGGTCGAACACCCCGTGGATATGTAAGCTCAAATGGATACGTGAAATATCCTGACCGCACCACAATTCTTGGAGCAGCCAAGATCACCGGAAAAATAGGGAATGGATGGAACGTAGGAATTCTCGATGCCATTACTGCAAGGGAATATGCTGAAATTGATCTTAATGGAACCCGCTCTTCCCAGGAAGTTGAACCCCTTACAAACTACAATGTGGTAAGAATACAAAAGGAATTTAACGAAGGCAGACAGGGGCTTGGATTCATTACCACCTCTGTCTTCCGAAATCCAGAGACTGAAGAAATTGAATCGCTTCTACCCCGCAAATCACTGGTTTTCGGAGTAGACGGCTGGAGTTTTCTCGATAAAAGTAAGAAATGGGTATTGACAGGCTGGTTTGGCACAAGCTATGTAGAAGGTAGTAAGGATTCTATTTTTAACCTTCAGCATTCACCTCTGCACTATTTCCAGAGACCGGACGCTTCTCATCTAAAGCTTGACGAAAATGCCACATCCATGTCAGGCTGGGCTGGAAAACTTTACTTTAATAAGGAAAAGGGTAACTGGCTCTTTAATGCTTCAATTGCTGCAATTTCCCCTGGATTTGAAGTAAATGACATGGGGTTTCAGTTTAAAGGGGATATCATAAATTCGCAGCTCATTACAGGGTACATATGGTTCCACCCGGGAAAGGTTTTCAGAACCAAGATTCTTGCAACAGGTGGCTCGTTTAGCTATGACTTCGGGGGAACTCCTCTGGCACGTCTTCTCCTGCTTATGGCCCATGGAGAACTTTTAAACTACTGGGGTGGAGAAGTAATTTTCGGATATTTCCCGAAAAGTTATGATCGAGACCTTACCAGAGGAGGGCCTCTCGCCAGATCCCCAGAAGGAATTTTCGTTAGAGCTAAGCTATTCTCTGACAGAAGAAAACCCATCGTGGGATTTCTTACAGCCCAGGGGGCAAAGACTAACACAGGCGAAGGGAACATTTCTGTTTTTCTGAATCTAAAATGGAAGCCCAGAAGTAATATAAGTCTTTCCTTTGGCCCTCAATATTTTTATCGCTACTCCATTGCCCAGTGGGTAACAAAGGTCGAAGACCCATTGAAGACCGAAACATATGGCTACCGTTACATTTTTGCAGATATTGTGCAGCACACTATCTCAAGTTCAATCAGGATAAACTGGAGCTTTACACCCAAATTAAGCCTGCAGGCATACATTCAACCATTTATCGCAACAGGTGACTACAGCAGACTAAAGGAATTAAGGAAATCAAAAACCTATGATTTTAAAGTTTATGGGGAAGAGGGATCCACAGTGGAATTCGATGGGTATACTTACACTGTAGATCCTGACGGAATCGGTCCGGCAGAACCATTCTCCGTAGGAAACCCTGATTTCAACATCAAATCCCTGAGGGGAACCGTGGTTCTGCGCTGGGAGTACAGACCGGGTTCCACCCTTTACCTGGTCTGGACCCAGAACAGAATGGATTATGCAAATACAGGAATTCTAAACTTTGGACAGGACTTTATGGACATGTTGACTGCTCCTGGCGACAATATTTTTCTCTTGAAAATTACCTATCGCTGGGGAAAATAACCTGCGTCTTGCGCTAATGCATCAGCGCTTAAAAGCGTCTGCGCGTTAGCGCGAACGCTATGCACAATGGGC
>JAMOUL010000118.1 GCA_027062035.1 Candidatus Aminicenantota bacterium
CTCCCTTGGATTCAAGTCCATCTTCGAAGGGGCCCTTGGCTCAAGTTTCGGAAACATCCTGGGTGGAGCGGTGGTGTCCATAGGCCTCATCTTATTCGCATATTCAACCATCCTGGGCTGGAGCTACTACGGTGAGAAATCCCTGGAATTTCTGCTGGGAGAAAAATCTGTGCTTCCCTACAGGGTTCTTTTCACCATCTTCGTATTCGTTGGAGCGGTACTTTCCCTGAAGGTGGTATGGACACTGGCAGATATAATGAACGGACTGATGGCATTTCCCAATCTAATAGGCCTTATAGGTTTAAGCGGTATAATAGTTGCAGAAACCAGGAAATATACATGAGAAAGGAAATAGAAAAGATAATAAAAAACGTTGAGAAGGTCTTCAGGGGAGATCGGAAAAACATTGAGCTGGCCTTACTGGCACTTCTTGCAGATGGCCACCTTCTTATTGAGGATATCCCCGGGGTGGGAAAAACCCTTCTGGCCAGCGCTCTGGCCCGCTCAATAGACTGCCAGTTTAAAAGGGTACAGTTCACCTCTGACCTTTTACCCTCTGACATCCTTGGCACACTGGTCTTCTCGTCAAAGACAGGCGAATTCCGCTTCAGAAAGGGTCCGGTATTCACAAATATTCTGCTTGCCGATGAAATAAACAGGGGCTCTCCGAAAACCCAGAGCGCCCTTCTGGAGGCCATGAACGACAGGAAAGTTTCCATAGAAGGAAGGACATTTCCTCTTCCTCAGCCCTTTCTGGTAATAGCCACCCAGAACCCTGTGGAACTGCATGGAACCTTTCCTCTGCCCGAATCTCAGCTGGACCGTTTCATTTTGAGCATGAGCGTGGGATATCCCGGAAGGGCGGAAGAAAAACGGATGCTCTACGAACAGAAGGAAAACGACCCGCTGGAGGAACTTAAACCGGTTATAAGCAGGGACGATATACTTCGGCTTCAGGAAGAGGTAAGAAAGGTGAGATTCTCTGAAGAAATAGCGGACTACGTCATTTCAATAACCGATTCCACAAGAACCCATCCCCTACTAAGGATGGGAGCAAGCCCCAGGGCCACCCTCATGCTCGCCAGGGCATCCATGGCCAGAGCCTATATGAAAGGCAGGGACTATGTTGTGCCGGACGACGTAAAGGAAGTTGCCAGGCCGGTCCTGTCCCATAGAATATTTCTAAAAAGAGCACAGGACAGAAGGGAAGCGGAGCAGGTAATAGAAGACGTTCTCCAGAAGGTATATCCGCCAGGCTAACCGGCCCTCTTTCCGAATCTCGTAATATGCGTAATTCCCAGAGCTATGGGGAATATAACCAGACTTATGAGGTCCTTTACAAGAAATACCGCGTTTAAAAAACTGAACAGTACTGCACCCAGAAGCACATAGTAAACGTGAGAGGAGGTCTGGGAGGAAAGAATGGATTTACCAACCAGATGGAAGACCACCGTGTAACCGAAAACCATGGCAGCAAGAAGCAGGAACACAAGAAGAAGGAGAAATGGTATTCCTATAAGGATAAAACTCAAAATTACAAATAGCAGAAGCAGGAATATGAAAAGTAACAACAGCAGAAATCCCCTGACCCAGGACCTTCCCATGTTGGAGGAAAGTGCAGACGAAGCAAGCAGAACCCTCTTCTCGAACAATAGCAGCGTAAACAGTGAAAGAACTATCCAGAAAATGAGCCCCAGGAAAAATTTACCGGTATGGAAGAACCGCGTTCCGCGGGTGGGGGTAATGGTAATCTTCGGGATATTCTTCCTGAAGGGCATTTCCACCGATTTTATTCCCACAGAGGAGAATATCTTCACAAGGGAACCCTTAACCTTTATTTCCTTAATACAGCCAGAGGAAACTATAAAGACCATATCCTCATTGACCTCGGCTCCCTCCTTTCCATAGACCTTACTGGCAATGGAAATCAGATCACCCTTCACCTTTCCGGAAAAATGGAGGGTGCACGCAATAGCAACAAGGTCCCCCTTTACCTCACCCTCAACTACAGCAGTGTCCCCGATACATACCACGTCTCCTCTTTTAACTTCATTTTTTCCCACATGGATCCCTGCAAACAGAAATCCGGTCATTAAAAATATTAAGACCTTCCTCATGTTTTCCTCCATAGCTTCCTCAGGCCCAGGAAAAGGAAAGGTAATGCCGTTAAGGCAATTCCAATGTAAATGACCTGGGAAGGAATATTTAAAAGGGAAGATACCTTAAAGAAAGCTCCAATGGCAGAATACGCCTTTTTAAGGGTATTAAACTCCAGATAATAGAGGAGCATTGCCCTGGATGGCCCTATAATTACCGGCAACATCAGGGTTGCCAGAAGGACTATAAGGAACGAATAAACGAAGGGCAGAATCTTTCTCTTGCGATCTATTTTCTCCATAACAAGGGAGGAAATCTCCACAGGAGGTTCCTCGTCCTCTATTTTTACAAAGGAGAAAAATTCTCTGGCCTTCTCAAGTCTGGATGCGCATTCGTCGCACACCAGAATATGGTCTTCCAGCCTCTTTTTCTCCATAGGATTCATTTCCCCATCAAGATAGGAGTAAATTTCTTCAAAACTATAATGCTTCACGATATACCTCCAGCATTTTTCTCAGGGCTTCTCTGGCTCTAAACAGCTTGCTCTTGACAGAATGAAAGGGCAGTCCTGTAACATCGGAAATCTCCTGATACGACAGCTCCTGGAAGTGCCTGAGAATTATCAATTCCCTCATTTCAGGGGGTAGCTTTTCCAGGGCATCCATTATAATAGCCCTCCGCTCCCTGTTAAGCCTTACC